>DAOVVQ010000099.1 GCA_030637065.1 Planctomycetota bacterium | reverse complement strand
TCAAAAACCACACGCCTATACTTGGCTGGAAACACCATATGGTATATCAATACCGTTACGTTATGACTTTTATGTAGGTATTCACTCATGGCGGCATTTTACGCCGCAAGCGGCGGGGAATACAACCCCAAAAAAATTTAATGATCAAAATGCCCGTTGTTAGCGCTCGTTTTGGTTCATAATTTGCGCACTTTTGCCAGGATTTGCCCATTTAGCCCCACCTTTGGCACACTTATGCCAAAGAATTCCAGCAACCTTTCCCCCATTTCCCCCTCCTTCGTGTTCTTCGTGCCCTTCGTGGTTCAAAAAATGACGCCGCACCGTCGGCGTCATCCCGACCGAAGCGGAGGGAACTATTTAAATAGAAAAATTCCACCAAATCCCAAAAAGCACATTGACACGAAACCCAACCCTATGTATTATAGATATCAAACACTGAATGCTAAATACTGGATACTGAACTTGATACTGAATACTGTCTACTGGATACTTCTATTAACAAACAAACCCAATCTCAACTTTTACTTAACACCGTAAACCCTTTTACAAAAAGGACTTACAGTAATATGAAGCAAAACAAGCCAAAAAAAACAAACCCAATCAAACCCAATTTGCCCCCCCCCAACCGATATTCCCTTCAACCAAGCCGGGCATTTTAGTATAATGAACCAAAAGCAAAAAACAGTACGGAGCACATATTATGGATAGACCACGACCAATTACACGGCGAAAGTTCATCGGCGGCGTTGTCGCCTCTACGGCTGGGACCGTGGCAGCCAAGAATCTCTTAGCCGGCGAGACAACCCCTCTCCTGACCGATGATACGAATCCTCTCCTGACCCGTGAGGCTAAGGGGCTGTCTCTCACGCCGACCGCTACCGACCTGGTCCGTCTCGGCCAAACCTCCGTTAAGATCAGTCGGCTCGGCTTCGGCACCGGCAGTCGCGGCGGCAAGGTCCAGCGCGAACTCGGCCAAAAGGATTTCACTCGCCTGCTGCGATACGCCATCGACCGCGGCATCACCTTCATCGACACAGCCGACAACTACTCCACCGCCCACGAGATGATAAGGCCCGCCATCAAAGACATCGCCCGCGAACGGATCCAGATCCAGTGCAAGATCCCGCACGGCAAATACGACGACCCGCTAAAGGAGATCGACCGCTTCAGAAAGGAAGTCGGCACCGACTACTTCGACTCAATGCTCATACACTGCGTCAAAACCGCCGACTGGCTCCAGGAGCAGCAGCGACTCATGGACCTGCTGCTAACCGCCAAAGACAGGGGCATCGTCCGGGCCGTCGGCGTCTCCATGCACGGACTCATCCCGCTGCGAGCAACCGCAAAAACATCATGGGGAGACGTCCGCCAGGTCCGCATCAACCACAACGGAACCTCGATGGACAACCTCAAAGGAACAACCAAAGAGCCCGGCGACGTAGACGAAGTAGTCGGACACGTCAAAAAGATGCACACCGCTGGCAAAGGTATCATTGCAATGAAAGTCATCGGAAACGGAAACTTCACCGACCTGAGCACCAGAAGAGCCTCGATCGATTTCGTAATGGCAATGGACTCTGTCGACGCCGCTGTCATAGGATTCAAATCTACGGGCGAGATCGACGAAGCAATAGCAAACATAAACGCGGCCCTTACGCAAAGGAAACAACTAACATGATCAACGAATGGGACCTGACGGAAACGAACCTGCACCGGATCGCAAAACGCCGCTACGAGGTAGCCGTAATACCGACAGGCGCCATCGAGGCCCATAACCGCCACCTCCCGCAGGGCCAGGACTTCCGCCACACCACCGAGATAGCCAGACAAAGCTGCCAGCTCGCATTCGACAAATGCCAGTCCGTCATCTGCCTGCCGACGATCCCCTACGGCGTCGACTGCAACCTGATGGCCTATCCGCTGACGATCCACGTCTCGCAGGCAAACCTCGACGCAATGCTCCGCGACATAATAACCTCGCTGAAAAACCACGGCATCCGAAAAATAGTCCTGCTGAACGGTCACGGAGGCAACGACTTCGGCGCCTTCATCCGGCAGATCCAGACCGACCTGGACGTCCACGTCTTCCTGTGCAACTGGTGGACGGCAGGCATCGACCGCTACGAAGAGATCTTCGACGCACCCGACGACCACGCCGGCGAACTGGAAACCTCGCTGGCACTGGCACTGTACCCGGGCCTCGTCGAACTCGAATCAGCCTGCAACGGCAAGCCAAAGGATTTTAGATTCGAGGCCCTGAGAAAAGGCTGGGTAAAAACCAGCCGAGACTTCAACAAACTAAACGACCACTGCGCAGTAGGAGACCCCTCCAAAGCAACAGCAGAAAAAGGAAAAAAATACCTCGACCTCGTAACAAAACGAATAAGCACCTTCCTCACAGAATTAGCCCAGTCACCAATAGACGAAAACTTCCCAATGACCCCATGACAAAATACGCGTGGGGCTATCGGTGCGAAATATCGCACCCTACATGACCTTACTACAAAGTCGGCACTCCTGAGATTTTAGTCATCACATTAAATATTTTCTTGAGAACCGCGAACTGACTAAGATTATAAACCATCCAAATCATCAAAGGTATAATAAACATCATCCCTGCTCCAAACACGCCAAAAAAAGCATTCCGGTGACTTAAATAGTCCACCAGATATAATTCTGTATCTTGTGGCAGGCCTTGACTTATGCGATACTCACCTCTCTCTTCAATCACGCCGTAACTGATAGATACTGCATGCATATCACCAAAGGGTGATTCACTCGAGGAGCCATCCTTGTTCAAATGTAACTCCACAGGGTCACCATTATTTCTTGATAGTGCAATTTTGGTTGTTTCATGTGAAACCAAACGAGCGATTGCTGGTTCTCTATGCTCGAAAAAAACAGAATACTTTCCTTTAGGAATGAAAACACTTTCATGTTCTGACAATTCAATGGACATGCGCGAAACCAATATACCAATAGCAAAGATCATTCCCACGCATGTTAACCATGACAAAAATATGCATATTATTACATGAACAAATTTCTTCACAGCTTTAAGCCTCCTTTACCAAGGAAAAAGTATGCCGTCACTCCTTACAATAGCGCCCGAGCCAGTTCAGTACTGTGTCGTACCATAGGATTGAATTGTGTGGTTTTAGTACCCAGTGGTTTTCGTCGGGGTAGTAGAGCAGGCGGCTGTCGATGCCCTGCCGCTGGAGGGCGGTGAAGGTTGAGAGCCCCTGCGTGTCGACTACTCGATAGTCGTTGGCGCCGTGGATGACCAGCATTGGCGTCTTCCAGTTGCCGACCAGGTTGATGGGGTTGTGCTTCTCATAAGCCTGGGGGTTTGTCCAGGGCTTGCCCTGATGGTCCCACTCGGGAAACCACAGCTCCTCGGTATCGAAATACGCCATCCGCTCGTCGAGGTTGCCATCGTGATTGACGAGGCAGCGAAAGCGATCCGGCCACTTGCCGGCGATCCAGTTGACCATATAGCCGCCGAACGACCCGCCAACGGCGGCCACTCTGTCGCCGTCGAGCCACTCGTACCGCTTGATCGCCGCAGCCAGACCCTTCTGCAAATCCTCTAAGGGCTTGCCGCCCCAGTCGCCGCGAATCGAATCGCAAAAGGCCTGCCCGTACCCGACCGAGCCGTGGAAGTCCACCATGACCGTCGCGTACCCGGCACCACAATACGCCTGCGGGTTCCAGCGGTAATGAAAGCTGTTGCTAAACGACCCCTGCGGCCCGCCGTGGATCAAGAACGCCACCGGATACTTCTTGTCGGCATCGAAATCGACCGGCTTGACGACAAAACCGTACACCGTTTCGTCATTAAAGCCCTTGAACGAAAACTGCTCGAAATCACCCATCCGGGCGGCGGCGACCTTGTCGGCATTGATATCGGTGATCTGCCGGACATCGCCGCCGCTGGCATTGGCCGAATACAACTCGGCTGGGCCCTTGAGGTGGCTCATATCGTAAACGATCCGCCCCGCCGCCGCTGGGCCGACTACACCGATGCGGCCGTCGCCGACAACCGTGTCAGCCTTGCCCGACCTGACATCGATCGCGAACATCGACTTTTGGCCGACGTTGGAAGCGGTCGTATATATCGTCTTGCCGTCGTCCGAGAAGGTGATCGAGCCGGGACTGCGATCCCAATGCTCTGTCAGGATCCGTTTGCTGCCGCCACCGGGCCCGCTGGCGGGCCAGTCCATAAGAACGATGCGAAACCGGTCCGACTCGTAACCGGCGCGAGCCATCGCCAGGTATGCCAGCGTCTTGCCGTCCGGGGAAAAGACCGGACCCGTATCCCACGCCTCGTTAGCCTCCGTAAGACACTCAGACTTGCCGCCGCCGTCGATACCGACATGGTACAGATCGAAATCCGTCGACCACGCCTCGGTCCGGCCCGCCTGCCGGGCGCTAAAGACCAGCCCCTTGCCGTCCGGCGTAAACGTGATCTCCTCGGGGCCGCCAAACGGCTTACTCGGCGTATCGCCGTCAAAACCGCCCATAACATTGACCGCATCGCCGCCATCAGCATCCATCACGAACAGATGCGAGCGCCTGCCATCCTTCCATGTATCCCAGTGCCTGACGAAGAGCCGGTCATATATCCTGCCGCCGGTCTTGTCTTCTTCGACCTCATCGAGCCGTTCCTTCGTCGCCTTCGCCGTTGGCCGGTCGGGATAGACCTCCATTGTAAAGGCGATGCGGACGCCATCCGGTGAGACTACAAGGTTGCCGACATCCAAAGGCTCATCGGTCACCTGCCCGGCCTCGCCGCCATCGACCCTTATCCGCCAGACCTGCGAAGATTCGGACCGCGAAGAAACAAAGTACACATACCTGCCATCCGGCGACCATCGCGGATTGGAATCATTCTCTGGATGGCTCGTCAAACGCCGAAGGCCGCTACCATCAGTCCCGACCAGCCACAGATCCGTCCGGCCGCGATTCTCGTCAAGATCGGTCGTTCGCAACACAAAGACGATCAACCCGCCGTCAGGACTGACCTGAGCATCGGAAATCCGGTCCATCACCACCATATCATGCACAGAAAACGCATGAGTATCGCCACTGGCAGCATAGACCGCCGCTGTTACGGAAACGCAAAGACAACATATCGCCATGAATACTTTTCGAGACATATCATTTTCCTTAAAACCGGATCGAATCTTTGTGCTCAGTTTGTTACCAAACGGCAATTCAGAGTACTCCTTTGCCGCCCACTTGTAAAATAAAAAATCCTCGAACTTGAGTTTTCCCGCCCCTTGCCTGTAACCCCGGATTTCCCATGTAAGCGGTGACAAATGAGTATTGGGACGACCTGGTAACTTTGTTTGAAAAATGGCTAAACAGTTGCGGCGATCCGGATTGGTGCAGCGGTTGCGATCTGAATAAAAGCAGATTAGTCGATCTTGCAGATTTTGGTATTCTTGCCGAGGATTGGGGCAAATAACCGCTAACACAAATCAGCAATATAGTCCGGGGGCCGGCGCTGGTCGGCATGGCGACATAATTCGCCTCATACGAGGGGACTGATTTTCTCTGTCAGCCTTTGCCCTGTTTGCGATCAGAGGGTCTTAACTCTCATGTTTCGGAACCATACCGGGTGGCCGTGATATTGCAGGCCTATGTGCCCGTTGCGTGACATGTCTTTGTAGGCATTCTCAAACTTGTTGTCGGTCCCGTCGGGGTTCTTGCCCGCCTTGGTCCACAGGTCGAGGTCCATGTCGGTGTCTCGTTTTCCGTTTAGAATTATGTGTATCCAGTTGTCTTTGCAGATGATCGTGTAGCGGTTCCACTGTCCCGCTGGCTTGATCGCGTGCTCTCTGGGCGACAGGCAATCGTAAACCGCCCCGGTATCGTGACGGGCATTCTTTGTCGACCTGCCCTGCATGATCTGGATCTCGATCCCCGTATGCAGCCACTGCACGATATCATCCGTCCGCAAAAACACCCCGCTGTTGGTCGACTCGTCGCACTTAAACTCCAGGTCCAGGATGAAATCGCCAAAACGTTTTTTCGTCCAGATATCCCGCATCATCTTCTGGTCGGGGTTTTTGCGTTTGGCGCGGGCCGCTGCGACCTTGGCCGCTTCCTCATCAATACCTAACACCTCGCCCTTGAATTCCCACATACCCTTCGTAAAGGTCGCATTGGACAGATCGTCCTTAAACAGCGGGCGATAACCCTTCGATTCGTCGGCAAGCCTGACCAGTTCGTCCACTCCGCTGGCGCCGCCTTCGCCTTGACTTACAGCCTCCGAGCCACAACCCTGCAAACACAACGCCAAAACCGTCATTAGAACCAAATTCATAGGCTGAACCATCTCAAATCTCCTTTTTTAAGTGCCATATCCCGAAATTGCCATTTCCAGATCTTCCACGGATCGCAATATTACACTAATATCGCCGCAAAAGCTACTGTCATCGCTTGACATTGCCGAAAGCGGCAATTATTATGCCCCCAATGGCCTGTAATCGTTTGAAACGGACAAGAGCATCTATCCAGGAGGATAACATGGATCTTACCAAAACCACCCGGCGTCAATTTCTGAAAACCACCGTAGCCAGCGCCGCTGGCGCCGCAGCCGCAGGACCAATCATCTGGACCGGACGGGCGGCGGCTGTTAAGAATAAAAATAACAGACCCCGACTTGCGATTATCGGCTGTGGCGGAAAGGGGCGGGATCTGGTTCACCTGGCGTCTCAATTCGGCGATTTCGTTGCCTGCTGTGATGTCGACCAGAGCCGCGCTGAGGCATTCTCCGCCGGCAAGATGGACACCTATGGCGACTACCGCAAGCTGCTCGAACGAAACGACCTCGACGCCGTCATAAACGCGACACCGGACCACTGGCACACCGGCATCAATATAGCCGCCCTCCGCGCGGGGCTCGGCGTCTATGGCGAAAAGCCGCTGACACTGACCATCGGCGAGGGGATCATCCTCCGACGCGTACTCAAGGAAACCGATGGGATCTTCCAGGTCGGCGCCCAGCAGCGAAGCGGGCCATGGTTTCGCAGGGCGATCGCGATCGCACGAAGCGGACGCTTAGGCAAAAAAGTAACCGCCACCTGCACACTCGGAACCGGCAAGGCCGGCGGGCCGTTTATGCCCTCCGATCCGCCGGAGGGGCTTAACTGGGACTTCTGGCTCGGCCAGGCGCCGAAGACGCCATATATCACCCAGCGGTGCCATAAAGTGTTTCGCTGGTGGTTCGAGTATTCCGGCGGAGAGGTAACCGACTGGGGAGCCCACCATGTAGATATCGCCCAATGGGGCATAGGCGCCGAGGATACGGGCCCGGTGGAGATCAACGCCAAGGGCCTGCTCGACACCCGCAAAGACTGCTACAACACCGCACAGACATTCGACTGTACACTGAAGTTCGCCAACGGAAACACTATCGTCATCCGCGATGGAAAGTCAAACGGCATCGAATTCAAGGGCGACAACGGAAAGATCTTCGTAAGCCGCACCGCGATCACCGGTGATTTCATCGAAAACACACCGCGAAATCTTCAGGACAGGATCACCGCCGAAACAGCCAGGCTATACACCGGACCGTTAGGTATTGCCGACGACCAGTTCCCGCTGGCAACCAGCTTTGGCGGCGACCTGTGGGGAAAGGTCAAGACCAGCCACATGGCAAACTTCTTTAATTGCCTCGACCAGCATCGCCAGCCGATCTCCAACGTCCCCTCCGTCCACAGAACAATAAGCACCTGCCACCTGTGCAACCTCGCAATAAGGCTGAACCGAAAACTCCGCTGGGACCCGAAAAAGGAAGACTTCATAGCCGACGAACAGGCATCCGGCATGATAAACCGAAAACAAAGAAGAAAATACCGCCTTGAGGCGTAATACCTTGACCGGTTAAATATCGCGAAGGCAGGACTCCGAAAGATTGTTTGTTCTGCCGATTTTGCTTGAGAATTGGCGCTTTTGTTCGTAAATAGGTATAGACAAGGAGCTATTTTTATGCAGATTCGCACCAAATGCCCGAAATGTGGCCATATATCGCAACTCGCCCTTGACCGGGCTGACAGGAGGGTCCGTTGCACGAACTGCAGGGTGATGTTCAAGGTCCCGTCTGTCGTGGAATTAGAAAGGCCGCTGAATGTGGCCAAAAACGCCGGCGGCACTGTTTTTGTCGATGAAGATGGAAAGGTTTACGGCTGACCCGTTGCCGTTGACCGCATAGCCCGATAGTCAACCCCCGTGCGGCACTCAAGCGGCTAATTGCCCCCCTGCCTGGTAGCGGATATCACAAGCTCAGACTAAAAACATTCTGTGCCGGCGCCAATCAGCTTCGGCGCCGGCACAGATCAAATCGCAAAACTGTTAGAACGTCATTTGTGCCCGCAGGGCCAGGATGGTCGCGTCGCTTACCGTTCTGTCGCCGCCGGGACTGGATACGAACTGTACGCTCGGGCTGATAGTCAGCCATGGGCTTACCGCCACGTTGTAGTAAGTCTCCAATACCGATTCGTTATTCTCGGTGAATCCCTGGCTGGTCTGATCGGTGTATATCCCGGTTGCATAACCGACACCTAAGACATCGTCGTCGCGTCCGTCAACCAGGCCCTGGTACTGCACACCTGCACTGAAGAAATCGTTGATCGCATTAAGATCGCTCCGGGCCCAGCCGTATCTGCCGAAAACACCCAGCCCCTGAATGTCCTCGGGGTCGCCGCTTTCCTTCACGAGCAACTGATCGCAGCCCATGTAAAAGCCAATGTCATCACGGTATTTGCTGCCGTCGGAAAACCTTTCCTTGTCCTGTCCGTCAAGCCACACACCAACGCGATATATGCCCTGAAGGGGGCCGTTGTCCGATTCGATCTGCGGGGCAATACCCGTCTCGAAGATATAGAAGAAATAGTCTTCATCTGTAAAGGCAGTGTTAAAGCCGGTCTCACGTTCATCGGCCTGGGCATCTATGATACCTGCGCCCACATACCACCACTCGATCGGGTTGTAATAGGCAACCGCACCGATTCCCTTTGCCGGGAACGGGATCGTCGGGTTGTTGACCAGGGCGCCATTGAGGAACTGGCCCGTCTCATCGTTGGCATAGAGGCTGCCGTCAAACGATACCGGACAGCCGCGGCATTCGAAGCCGCCGCCGATGTCGAGTTTACCGGCACGCAGGATAAGGCCGTTATCGAAGGCCTGCTCATACCATGCCTGAACCAGATCAAGTGACCGCCTGCTTGCTCCATCGGCGTTCACACCAAACGTGCTTCCAACCGAAGTGGCGTCGATCTCACCCGATTTCGACCAGCTGCCTGTTGTGTGCATGTAGAAGCTGGCGCCTTCAATGCCCAGAAGCTGCTCGAGATCCGTCGTTAGCTCGAGGTCATAGCTTCCTGTGATGCGTCCCGCCCGGCGGTGGGTGCTCGTTCCGCCGTGAACATTCTGCTGATAGATCTGGGTAACGCCAAGGCCAAGTTCCATGCCCTGTTCGGCCAACTGGTCATTTAACCCCCAGAAGCCCTCCGTCAGAGTGTCCCGGGTCCATATACTATCCTGAGCCCTTGCGATGCCTCCCAACGCAAAAGCAACCACGATGGCTGTCATTAATACAATACGCTTCATTTCTGGCTCCTTAAACTTAATCCGATTTCAACTCCGTTACTTTTCCATTACTGCCGCGAACTGCGACAGGTCCGCACCTGCCAAAACTTTGTCGATGTCCAGTAGAATCTTAACCGTATCGCCGATCTTGCCCATACCAAGGATAAAAGTTGTATCGACGTCTGAGTCGAACTGGGGCGCATCCTCGATGTCTCCAGCGGCAATATCGAGCACCTCGGAGACATGATCAACAACGATACCGGTTTGGAACTGGCTGTTTCCCTGCGAGGTCTCAACAACGATGATACAGGTCTGCTCGGTAACCTCCATCTGGTCCATATCGAACTTGGCCCTGAGATCAATTACCGGTATAACCTGGCCACGCAGATTGATCACACCCTTGACATGTGCGGGCGTCTGCGGAACCGCGGTAATATCCATGTAACCGATGATCTCGCGGACCTTGAGGATTTCCAGTCCGAATTCTTCCGCACCCAAGGCAAACGTAAGGTATTTGCTTTCCTCGTTCGACTCGGATCCGATCCGCTCGCTGGCGTTGTGCAACTGCTGATTCTCAATTACCGTATCAGCCATATTCCAGCTCTCCTACTAATGGTTACTTTTATAATTATATGGTTACTTCCATCGGCAGCAAGTATCTTTTTTTGCCACTATATCTTTTTTTTGCCGCCACCTCTATCTGGCACACCGAATAGCACTTCGACTTGTCGATCTGCCGGTCTCTGACAGGAAACAAACATTCTTGCAGCAACGCCAAGCCAACGCCTCTATTGCGAGCGTCCACACTATGTATATTCGTCAAATTCACCGTAAACACTTGAGACCTGAATGAGAAAAAAGGAACTAAAATGACACAATACTTATCACCCACGTAACTACTTATCTGACAAGCAGTTACACGCGACCTGCGGCCCGGCTCTGGGCGGCTGTAAGGCCCGCCTGTGATTATCGGACCAAAAGTGTCACCACAGCCAATTAGTCCTCTGACTCGGATGCAACTGAACCCATGGCAATCAAAGTAATGGAAAAGTGGCAGAATGACTTATGTCGGCGCATAACCGTCGTTTACAGTATGACAGAATGCCTTTTTGATATGAGATCAGCTACGCATTGATATGAAATCAGCCCCGCGGAGCATAACACTGCGGGGCTGCAAAGGCCTGGTCGGCGACGATAGGCAAACTTCCCGTTTGCCACTAACTACTTGCGTCTGCGTCGCCGCTACTCTTGCTGGCAGCTTCCGCTTGTGCCTTCTCTCTCTGAATCGCCTCGTAGATCTCCTTGCGGTGAACTGATATGCTCCTGGGAGCATTAATCCCCAAGCGAACCTTGTCGCCACGGACATCTACGATAGTAATCTCGACATCGTCTCCGATTATTATCGACTCATCCTTTTGTCTACTCAGGACCAACATTTAAGACTCCTTCTTTCGCTGGCTGGTCAGTCTAAGCCACTCACACTCAACTTTATCGACTCTCCTGATACACCTATTATACGCGATACCAGTACTCATGTGTGAAAAAAATTCTAATATTACAGTTGCGGACCTCAGTGCCAGCCTATATGTCATCGGCGATTTGGCCAACCAAGACTAATCAATTATCTTAGGTTTTTTCATCTACCCTGCTGGCAGACCCGTCAATACGCATAAGTGCCTGCCAACAAAAGAGTTACCGTAAACGAAATCAAGAAAAAAACTGTTGTCATTCTGTCTGCCCCCGTTTTTCGGCGATATACGCCGTGTTTTTGGCCCGATGAGCCGTGTTGGCCATATAGACCGTATTTTGGCGTTATTCGCCGTGTTTTCGCCAGTATGCGTGCTTTACTGCAAGCCAATACCCCGCAATGGAACCGATCGCCGCACATGACACTATCTGGAGCGGTAATATCGCACTGGTTGCCCTTGCAAAGAAGGCCACCGGCCAATTTTCGGTCATATAAGCCAATATCTCGCCCTCTGCAAAGAAGTGGACGCTAAAAACCGTCAGTCCCGCGGCACCGACACATGGCCATATATAGCTGATATCGAGGAATTCCTTCAGGGCCCACCCGGCTATGGCGAATGACACGATCACGGCAAAGGCGATCTGTCCGGTTCCGGGCTGACCTACGACAGAGCCGACCTGGCTGTCATACATTCGTACATCCTGCGCGAGTATCCCGATCAAAAAGTGCGTGATCACAACGGTCGCTACAATGGCCGTAGCAATACTG
>DAOVVQ010000228.1 GCA_030637065.1 Planctomycetota bacterium | reverse complement strand
GACGACAGAGGACGGGACCGCACCAACGCCAAACCCGACGACCTGGGATATTGCGCCTGTCGCTACCGGTCCATCGTCCATTGGCATGTCAACTAACTCCGCGACCGATCCCAGTGGTGTTAGATATTACTTTGCAAACGTTACCGATCCGACACATGATTCCGGGTGGCAGACCTTTGCTTTCTATAGTGACACCGGTCTCGATGAGCTTACAAGCTACACGTATACGGTCAAGGTTCGAGATATGAGTAGCAATTTCAACGAAACTACTGCTTCCGGCGCACTGTCGGCTACTACTCAGGACGGCACAGCGCCAACGCCCGATCCGATGACGTGGGATACGGTGCCTTATGCGACCGGGCCCAACTCGATATCGATGACGGCGTTTGCGGCAACGGATGCAAGCGGTGTCGAGTATTACTTTGCCTGCACGGCAGGCGGCGGCAATGACTCGGGATGGCAGGCAGGCGCTACTTATGAAGACACCGGGCTGAGCGAGGTGACATTATATAGTTACACGGTCAAGGCCCGCGATCTTAGTGGTAATCTTAACGAAACTGCCGTATCCGGCGTTCAGTCGGCCACTATACCGGACGGTACATCGCCTGCTCCCGATCCGATGACGTGGGCTGTGGAGCCTTATGCGACCGGACCCAACTCGATATCGATGACGGCGACTACGGCGACGGATGTAAGTGGTGTCGAGTATTACTTTGCCAGTATTACAGATCCCAATCACGACAGCGGATGGCAGGCAAGTGCGACTTATATCGATGCCGGTCTAAGTGAACTTACATCTTATTACTACACAGTCAAAGCCCGGGATATGAGCGGTAATCTGAATGAAACGGCAGCTTCTGTATTGCGATCCGCCTTTACTCAGGATGGTACGCCTCCAACGCCCGATCCGATGACCTGGTCTGTGGAGCCTTACGCTACCGATACAGGTTCGATATCCATGGCAGCCGCGACCGCCACCGACCCCAACGGTGTCGAGTATTACTTTGCCAACATTAGCGATCCGGCCCATGACAGTGGATGGCAGGATAGTCCTGTCTACATTGATATGGGACTTGCGGAATGGACTACGTATACCTATACTGCAAAGGCGCGGGATAAGAGCGCAAATCAAAACGAGACCGCTGCTTCTTCGTCCAGATCCGCCACCACCGAAGACGGAACCCCGCCGACGCCCGATCCGATGACGTGGTTAACGGTGCCTTATGCTACCGGGTCGACCTCGATATCGATGACGGCAACGACCGCTACTGACCCCAATGGCGTAGAATATTACTTCACCTGCACTGCCGGCGGCGGAAACGACTCGGGCTGGCAGGATAGCCTTACTTACGAAGATATCGGTCTCAATGAACTTACCAGCTACTCATATACAGTTAAGGCGCGGGATAAGAGTTCGAATCGGAATGAAACGGCTGTGTCTCAAACTCAATCGGCACTGACGCCGGACGGTACGGCTCCGACGCCCGATCCGATGACATGGGCGACGGTGCCTTACGCTACGGGATCGACATCCGTAGCCATGACGGCGACTGCGGCAACCGATCCGAGCGGCGTGGAGTATTACTTTACATGTACGGTCGGCGGCGGAAGCGATTCGGGATGGCAGCCAGGTACGATCTACATTGACACGGGTTTGAGTGAACTTACCACTTACACTTATACGGTCAAGGCCCGCGATCTCAGCGGCAATCTGATCGAAACGGCGGAGTCGGCGGCTCTTGCGGTTACGACCGATGACAGTACCTCTCCTTTGCCTAACCCGACGACATGGGCGACAGAGCCTTACCAGACGGGGACAAGTTCGATCTCGATGACCGCCACGACGGCAACGGATGTAAGCGGTGTCGAGTACTACTTTACATGCTCAACCCCGGGCGGGCACAATTCCGGATGGCAGCTTAATTCGACGTATGTCGATACGGGTCTTGACGATCTTACCACATATACCTATACCGCAGTGGTGCGGGACAGGAGCAGTAGCTATAACCTGACAACCGCTTCCGTTGCCCGGTCGGCTACTACTCAGGACGGCACAGCGCCTTCGCCTGATCCGGCGACATGGGCGGCAGTGCCTTATGCGATCGGGTCAAGTTCGATAGCCATGACCGCCACAACGGCAAGCGATCCCGACCCCGGTGGCGTCGAGTATTACTTTATCTGCACGGCTGGCGGCGGGACTGATTCAGGATGGCAGCCAAGTCCCACCTATATAGATTCGGGCCTCACTGAACTTGCATCGTATACATACAGGGTAAAAACGCGGGATCTTAGTGTTAACCTGAATGAAACGGCTCTTTCCATCGCCCAGTCGGCCACTACCGAGGACACCACAGCGCCTTTGCCCAACCCGATGACGTGGGCGACGGTTCCTTTTGCCACCAGCACAAGTTCGATATCCATGACAGCTACCACCGCGTCAGACCCCAGCGGTGTGGAATATTACTTTGCCAATATTACCGATCCCAACCATGATTCCGGCTGGCTGGCGATCGCCACGTACATAGACACCGGTTTGAGTGAACTTACGTCCTACACATACACGGTGAAATCGCGGGATTTAAGCGGCAATCAGAACGAAACGGTTGTCTCGGGCAGCCGGTCGGCTACGACGGATGACGGCACGCCGCCGACGCCCGATCCGATGACATGGGCGGTGGTTCCCCAGAGCACGGATATTACGACGATATCGATGACGGCGACGGTCGCGACGGATATAAGCGGTGTGGAATATTATTTTGCCAATGTTACCGATCCGGCCCATGACAGCGGATGGCGTGACAGCAGCGTCTACGTCGATACTTTACTTGCCGAGCGGACCGTGTATACGTATACGGTGACGGCTCGCGATAAGAGTTCGAGTCAGAATCTCACCGCCGCTTCGGTTGCCATGTCGGCTGTCACGCAGGATGGCACTCCGCCTGCGCCGGATCCGATGACGTGGGCTGCGGTGCCCTTTACCGAGGGGCCTTCGTCTATATCGATGACGGCGACAACCGCCTCCGATCCTAACGGTGTGGAATATTACTTTGCCAATATTACCGACCCCAATCATGACTCCGGCTGGCAGGATAGCAGGGTTTACCTCGATGCCGGACTTGCCGAGCGGACGAAATACACTTATACGGTAACAGCCAGGGACAAGAGTCCCAATCTGAATGAAACGGCGGCATCCGCGGCGATGTCGGCCACTACCCAGGATGGTACGCCGCCTGCGCCGGACCCGATGACATGGGCAACGGAGCCTTATGCCGCGGGGCCGTGGGAGATTTCGATGACGGCGACCGTCGCGACGGATCCCAATGGTGTTGAATATTACTTTACCTGCACAGCCGGCGGCGGCAACGATTCCGGCTGGCAGGCAAGCCCCACGTATGAAGATACGGGCCTGATCGAACTTACCGCCTATACCTATAATGTCAAGGCCCGCGATAAGAGCAGCAATCTTAACGAGACGGTCCCGTCCGCCGACCGTTCGGCCACCACCGAAGACGGCACAGCGCCATCGCCCGATCCGATGACGTGGGCCACGGTGCCTTATGCGACCGGGCCGACGTCGGTAGCCATGGTGGCAACTACGGCGACCGACGTAAGCGATGTCGAGTATTACTTTACCTGTACGGTTGGCGGCGGCAACGATTCCGGCTGGCAGGAAAGTTCTACATATATCGATTTCGGGCTCATTGAGCTTGCAACCTATACCTACACCGTCAAGGCCCGTGACCTGAGCAGCAATTTCAATGAAACGGCTCCTTCGCCGGCCCGGTCGACGGGTACCGATGACACTACCGCACCGACGCCCAATCCCATGACGTGGCTGACCGTTCCCTATGCCACCGGAACAGGTTCGATATCCATGACAGCCACCACCGCAAGCGATCCCAGCGCGGTAGAATACTTCTTTACCTGCACTGTCGGCGGCGGAAACAACTCGGGCTGGCAGGCAAGCAGCACTTATGAAGATACGGGATTAAACGAACTTGCCAGCTACAGTTATACGGTTAAGGCCCGCGATCTCAGCGGCAATCTTAACGAAACTTTCGATTCCAGCGAGCTGTCGGCAACAACACTGGACGGCACAGCGCCTACGCCCGATGCGATGACATGGGCGACAGTGCCTTATGCCACCGGCCCGGATTCGATATCGATGACGGCGACGACCGCAAGCGACCCGAGCGGTGTGGAATATTACTTTACCTGCACTGTCGGCGGCGGAAACGATTCCGGATGGCAGCCAGGCGCTACTTATGAAGACACGGGCCTAAGCGACCTTACATCCTATAGCTATACGGCCAAGGCACGCGATCTGAGCGTCAATCTCAATGAAACCGGCGATTCCGGCGCTCAGTCGGCGACCACTCAGGACGGCACAGCGCCTTTGCCCGATGCGATGACATGGGCAATACCGCCGCAGCCGACCGGGACAAGTTCGATATCCATGACAGCTACGACCGCGACCGATGTCAGCGGCGTCGAGTACTACTTTACCTGCACGGTCGGCGGCGGCAACGATTCCGGCTGGCTGGCAGGTGCAACCTATGAAGATACGGGCTTAGATGACCTTACCACCTATACGTATACGGTTAAGGCACGCGACATAAGTGTCAACTTTAACGAAACATCCCCGTCAGCGGGCCAGTCGGCTACGACTGACGACGGCACGCCTCCGGCGCCGGATCCGATGACGTGGGCGGTCATGCCATACGCTACCGGCGCTACGGAGATATCGATGACGGCGACGCCGGCAACCGACCCCAGCGGCGTGGAATATTACTTTGCCAACATTACCGATCCCAACCATGACTCCGGGTGGCAGGATGGCATTATCTACAGCGATGCGGGATTGGCGCAAAGGACGATGTATAGTTATACCGTAACGGTGCGGGACAAGAGTTCCAATCAAAACCAGACAGCGGCATCGAGCGTTAAGTCGGCCACTACGCAGGACGGTTCGGCTCCGACGCCGGACCCGATGACCTGGGCGGTGGAACCATACGCGGACAGCCCGACGGAGATATCGATGACGGCGACTACCGCTGTCGACCCCAACGGCGTGGAGTACTACTTTGTAAACGTGACCGATCCGGCCCATGACAGCGGCTGGCAGGACGGTACGGTCTACCTTGATGCGGGCCTGTCGGAACGGACCGAATATACCTATACCGTAATGGCTCGCGATAAGAGTATAAATCAGAACCAGACCGCTCCTTCCGCAGCTCGGTCTGCCACTACCGAGGATGGCACCGCGCCGGCGCCGGATCCGATGACGTGGGCGGTGGAGCCTTTTGCCGCCGGGCCCTGGTCGATATCGATGACGGCGACTACCGCCAGCGATCCTAACGGTGTTCAGTATTACTTTACATGCACGGCGGGCGGCGGAAACGATTCCGGCTGGCAGGACAACAGCAGTTATACCGATAGCGGACTAAATGACCTTACTCTCTATACATACACCGTAACAGCCCGCGACAAGAGCAGCAATCTTAACGAGACGGCCCCGTCCGTCAGCCGCTCGGCCACTACCGAAGACGGCACCGCTCCTTTGCCCGATCCGATGACATGGGCGACTGTGCCTTATGCAACCGGACCTTACTCGATATCAATGACGGCAACTACCGCTACCGATGTCAGCGGTGTCGAATATTACTTCACCTGCACAGCCGGCGGCGGTAACGATTCCGGGTGGCAGCCAGTCGCTACTTATACGGATACCGGCCTGAGTGATCTTACCGCCTATATATATACAGTCAAGGCGCGGGATAAGAGTCCAAACCTGAATGAAACGGCTGCATCCCAGGCTCAATGGGTACAGACGCAGGACGGTACGGCTCCGACACCCGATCCGATGACCTGGGCAACTGTGCCTTATGCCACCGGACCTTACTCAATATCGATGACGGCTACGACTGCCACCGATGTAAGCGGAGTCGAGTATTACTTCACCTGCACAGCCGGCGGCGGTAACGACTCCGGGTGGCAGCCAGTCGCAACTTATGAAGATATCGGTCTCAATGATCTGACATTATATACCTATACTGTCAAGGCACGTGATCTCAGCGGCAACCTTAACGAACCGCTCGATTCCGGTGCAGTGGCGGCGACTACCCCAGACGGCACCGCGCCTTTGCCCGATGCAATGACATGGGCAACTGTGCCTTATGCCACCGGACCTTACTCGCCATCGATGACAGCGACTACGGCGACGGATGTAAGCGGTGTCGAATATTACTTCACCTGCACAGTCGGCGGCGGCAACGATTCCGGATTGCTGGCGGTTCCGACTTATGAAGATACGGGCCTAAATGACCTTACATCCTATAGCTACACG
>DAOVVQ010000346.1 GCA_030637065.1 Planctomycetota bacterium | reverse complement strand
AATAAATAGTAAGTAGTCAATCGTAAATTACAAAGGGGGTAAAACAATGCCAACCACCAAAAAAGCTGGAATGCAGTGGCAGCTGGAACGTAGTGGAAACCCCTATCCACCAGACCCCCTATTTGAACAAACAAACCCAATCTTAACATTTACTTAACATTTATAAACCCTGCAAACAAAAGGCTTTACAATGAATCAACTAACAAATATTAAGCAAATGTTAAGAAAAACAAACCCAATTCAAACCCAATTTTCAACCAGAAATGTTGAGCGCAGCTTTGTTTTTGGCTGGAATAATGGGGGTTGATTTGGTATAATATCAGGCTGAGTATAGAGGGTGTTTTTTTCGGAGGAGTTTGTTATCGATCGTCGTGATTTTCTAAAAAAATTCGCGTTAGCTGGTGCTGGGGGGTTTATCTTTTCTAATCCCGGGCTTGATATCCGTATTGCCCGCAGCAGCTGGCCTAACATTATCTTTCTGTTTGCCGACGACCAGAGCACGTACTCTGTCGGCTGTTATGGCAACGGCGACGTGCATACTCCGCACATGGACAAGGTCGGCTCCGACGGTCTGATCTTCGAGAACCACTACAACACGACGGCGATCTGCATGGCCAGCCGGGCGAATGTCTTTACCGGCATGTACGAATACAAGACCGGCTGTAACTTCGGCCACGGCGATATGAAGCCGGAGGTGTGGGACAAATCCTACCCCGTTCTCCTTCGCAAGGCGGGCTACATGACGGCGTTTGCCGGCAAATTCGGCATCGAAGTCGAAGGCAGAGGCCTGTGCGAAAGTGATTTCGATATGTGGGCCGGCGGACCGGGCCAGACGAGCTACGACACCATCGAAAACGAATACCTCGCCAAATATGTCGCGGATTACCCGCATTCGACCCTCGCCTACGGTGCGTTCGCCCAGGATGCCATCAAACAAGCCGCCAGCCGGAAACAGCCATTATGCCTGTCGATCAGCTTTAAGGCTCCCCACAAGCCGGCAACGCCCGATCCGAGGTTCGACGATGTCTACGCGGGAAAAACCTTCACCAAACCGGGCAACTTCGGGCGTGAAAACGGCGAGCACATGTCCGAGCAGAGCAGGCAGGGCCGCCAGTATACGCGTTTCATCGATTGGAACTACGACACCGACTACGATGGCGTGATGGCCCTCTATCATCAGCAGGTATACGGCATCGACGTCGCCGTCGGCATGATCCGCGACGAACTCGAGCGCCAGGGCATCGCAGATAACACGGTAGTGATCTACACCAGCGACAACGGCTATATCTGCGGTTCACACGGCTACGGCTCGAAGGTCCTGCCAATGGAGGAGTCATCGCGGGCCCCCCTGATGATCTTCGACCCGAGGAGCAAAAACGCCGGCAGAAAGCTCCGGAGCAAGGCCCTTACAGGGAACATCGATTTCGCCCCGACCATTCTCGCATTAGCGGGAATCGAGGCCCCCTCGAACATGGACGGCAAGAGTCTGGTCCCATTGCTGGAAAAGCCGGCCCAGGACATTCGCGACCACATGGCGTTTATCAACGCCTGGAGTACCACGGCTGCGACGTGCCTGAGCGCACTGACCAAACAGTACAAGTACACATACTGGTGGTACAGCGGCGAGGGGATGGTGCCGACTGAGGAGTTGTTCGATACGGAGAATGACCCTCTGGAGATGGTGAACTTAGCCGGCGACCCGGAGTATGCCACCGTTCTTGAGGAAATGCGAGGCAAATACGACGAACAGCTCGCCGCATGGAAGGCCCAGGCAGTACCCTACAACGACTACCAGCGATTCGGCACCCACTTCGAACGAATCTAACCCCGGAATACCCGGAAACTTGCAGAATTCGACTCAGCCACAATCGTTTTCCCAGTCCAATTCTTGAAATCGAGCGGACCACCACCTGTCTTTTTAAGTATCTTTGCGGGCAAAAGACATTTTTTTCGTCCCGCCCGCCTAACCGAACACTAACGATTATTATTACTTTCCTTAAGCGAACGGCTATTGAGCGAATTACGGACAACCATTCTTTGGTTATCATCCGCCGCTGCCGGATCACTTTTTTCATTATTGCCAAAATGGGGTTAGCGGCGGCTGAGAGTGGCGTTATGGGCCAGCAACAACTAAGACATCTGCCCAGCCAATGCGGCGATCTTAGCTTCTTTTTGAGGAAATCCGGCCATCAGCTCTCCCATTTTCAGCTTATTTTCTAATGATCGACAGCCAAACACGCGCAATCAAGCCACGAAATGGAGAGAATTAACAAAAAAAGTAACTTAATTTTAGGCTTCTAAAACGCAGCATCTTGTTTTATAATGTCGAGCAATCCAGAAGCTTAGCGTCTCGCAAGGCCTCGGATAGCTATGCAACTTACTGAAAGGAAGCAATAAAGTATGAGTATTACTAAAATGCCAGCACTACAGATAGGTGATTGGAAAGCTGACATACCGATCGTTCAGGGAGGCATGGGGGTCGGGATCTCGCTATCAGGCCTGGCGTCTGCGGTTGCAAATGCCGGCGGGATAGGTGTTATCGCCACAGCCGGGATCGGCCAGTTTGAGCCGGACTGGTATAAAAACTCCAGAGAGGCCGATACAAGGGCACTGCGGAAGATTATAAGAGAGACCAAAGCCAAAACAGACGGGATCATCGGTGTAAATATAATGGTTGCCCTTTCAGATTTCGATGAGCTTGTGCAATGTTCGGTGGATGAGGGAGTCAATGTGCTTCTTCTTGGGGCGGGCCTGCCGATAAGGCTTCCTAAGACCTTGCCATTGGATAAATTAGGTGAACTGGCTACCAAGTTCGTTCCTATCGTATCTTCCGGCAAGGCGACCAAGCTCATATTCAGGTCATGGGCAAAGCAGTTTAACCATATCCCCGATGCGGTGGTCGTAGAAGGACCGCTGGCCGGCGGACACCTCGGTTTCACAAAAGAGCATCTCGACGACCCCGACTACACGCTGGAAAAGTTACTGCCGGGAGTCATCGATGCGGTTAAGCCCTTCGAAGAGAAGTTTGGTAAAAAAGTCCCGGTGATCGCAGCGGGCGGAATCTACACCGGTGCGGATATTCATAAGATCATGCAGTTAGGCGCCCAGGGCGTGCAGATGGGGACCAGGTTTGTTGCTACCGACGAATGCGACGCATCCCAGGTATTTAAGGATGCGTATTT
>DAOVVQ010000050.1 GCA_030637065.1 Planctomycetota bacterium | reverse complement strand
CAAGAGTAAAAAAATTAAATAACTATTGGCTATCAGCCAGCAACGATCTGTTGGTGTCGTAGTTATGTCGATGTCAAGTACGTCAGGGGCGTCGATCTGCCTGCCTTGGCGCCTGGCCTGGAGACGCTGGAGTTCGTGCAGGGCTCTGTATAATATCCGGTCGATGTGAGCTTCGTACCGGTGGAACTTGCCCAGGATGTTCGAACCTGCAAGGTCGGCCCTTACCATCTCGCCCAAGGTGTGCTTTCGCGACTTATCCGTATCGGGCTTGGAAACTTCTTTTTCGCAGACAGGCTCATCTACATACTGATCCGGGCTGCTATCATACGTCTTGGTTATCCTGACTGAAAACGGGAGCCTGTTCCCGGACAACTCGCCGTCTGAGGCAGACATGTTGTTAAGCAGTTCGACCTCAATCCTCCGGACACGGCCTAAACGCCACAGGGACGCAATGATGCGATCGGCAAGCTGCTGTTCCAGCGGGCCGACGGGGTCAAGGTCATCGAGTAAGGCTGCGCGAAAATCATTGAACTCAGCCTGGCTCTCACCTTCAATAACGATATGACGTGAGAGAAGGCCGTGCTTTATCGCGTTTTTCGCAACTTTAGCCTTGGCGGCGGCGGTTCCGGGACCGGTCGATTTCAGGGCGTTGCGGTGATTGGCAGCTAATTGTTTTTGAGATATTTGCATTTCTTTTGACAGGATTAACTGGATCCTCCTTCGCGTAAAGCTACGGCGGGACAGGTTTTACGGAGTTATTTCTTACTGTCAGCGGGCCTTAAACGATAATTGCTGTTTAGCCCCGTCACCTTTGCATTTCGAATGGCTGAAACTATCTCTACGGAAGTCATTACATCCTCAGTACCAAAGCCGTCGCCTGCAAGGATCCGGCGATAACTTTCCGTATGAAGGTCCGCAAACCCGCCGGAAAACTCTATCTCCTCGCCGTCAACCGAGATAGAGCGGTAAGGGGCCGCCTCGGCGGTTGCCGGGCCGGCTGGGAGGTCGTTTTTGTCGATGGAAAGCAGCCATCGAACACGTCCCCGTTCAAGCTCGAGAAAACCGGCGGCCTTAGTCGCTTCATAGACGTGCACCTCGTTCTTTTTCGGCTCGCCAAAGATCCACGCCAACATATCGAAAAAATGCACACCGATATTCGTGGCAATCCCCCCCGATTTGCTCTCATCGCCCTTCCACGAGACATGGTACCAGCGGCCACGGGGAGTGATGTAGGCCAGATCGATCTCGAAAATCTTGTCCGGCGGCGACTTCTCTACTCGCTCTTTCAAAGCCAGGATCGCGGGATGAAGCCTGAGCTGCAAAATCGTGTAAATACTCCCCCCCGTCTCTGCCTCGATCTCACTCAGCGCCGAAACATTCCACGGATTAAGTACCAGCGGCTTTTCACAAATAGCCGACGCTCCGATACGCAGTGCGAATCTGACGTGCGCATCGTGCAGATAATTCGGCGAACATATAGTAACATAGTCGATCGCCTCACCTTTCCGCCTCATCTTCTCAAGGTGACGGTCAAATCTCTCAAATTCCGTGAAAAAATCCGCCTCCGGAAAATAAGAATCGATAATGCCTACAGAATCACTTTTGTCCAGAGCAGCCACCAACACCCCACCAGTCTCTTTAATGGCCTGGAGATGGCGGCAGGCAATATATCCTCCAACACCGATCAAAGCGTATGTCTTCATGTCATGGTCCTGTAGTAAACGGAACTGTTAATTGTGACCCTCGAGCCCGTGGTCATGTTTGCAGGATTGCCTTAGGATATTGTCCTCTTCGGCTAAGTCAGCCTAAACTCCGTCCCTGTCGGTTACATCGAAAAATCAATGTAACTTCCGGGTATATAAGGCTTTATGTAAATTTGTCAGCTTTAAGCTGTCGCGTCTAATACCCGACAACCTTAACTTTGCCGCTGGCGTTAGGAAAAAAACCAAGTATCAATTCTGTCATATCCTTAGCTGCTGTCCGGACCGAGCTTTCCAGGACCGAACTTATCTGGATATGAGCTACGTAACGGGCGGCATCACCGCCAATATTCGGCGTCCGCATCCCCAGACCCGAAAATGTACTTTCATCTATACTGACCTGGCCGTTGACGACATAATAATTAAGCACCACGATCTCATCGGATCGCGGGGCTGGCATATGAAACCGATGGACAAAGCACGGCATCGACCGGCCCGACAGAGAAGAAAAACCCGTTTCCTCCGTGTTATCACACACCCAACCCCCACCTGTATAACAAATCTCCGGCTTATGGCCTATCATCGTTCTCGGACGAGCCGAGTAAGCGATATAGACGTTCGCCCACAGGCCGCGATCTTTATCTATATACAAGCGATTAACATAGTCGTCATTGCCCGCCACACGCTGAACAATTTCAGAAATTGCCACATCCTCGCCAACCCATGTGCCGATTCGAACAGGAAAATCACTCAACGGCACGGACAACTCGACAGGAGAGTCGGTAGCAACCTTCAAATACGACGCCAGAACACGGTATCCAATCCCGGAGAGAATCAGGAAGACAACAGAAAGAGCCCACGCTAATGAAAGCGAAACCCTTCCCAGCCTTGTAGAAGCGGCATTAAGCACTAATTCTCTCCTTTTTTGGTTAGCTTGAGGTTGTCTCGGTGCAGTGATCAGGCCGATTAGAACGGGAGTATAGGACTCCGGCAGCCCTACACAAAAAGAATTCTCAAGTTTCCCCACAACACAGTAATTGAATCAAAAGCTCTCCACGGAGTCACAGGACTATTTTACCCCGGTTAAAAAAAACAGTCCCTTGCATATTTTTTCATTGGCTCTCCAATCCTTTAGAGGTATGCCAAAAAGTATATACATACAAGCACCATTATAGTAGTCACAGAGAAATTGTCAAGCCTTTTTTAGAAGGATGAGGGGTTATTCAAAACTTTTTTTGAGAGGCGAAAATCACGGATTACCCAGCCCGTCATGCCCTGAAAAAAGGAAGAAAACCGCACTGACGCCCTATAAAACCGACTTTGTAAAGCAAACAAAACAGGCATGTTTCGCTGAGAAATACCGGTCTCAGCCCTAAAGATATGCCTGAGTTGTCCCAGCCTTCAATTGCTCTGCTATTATCGGACAAAAAACCCGATAGGTGTGAAATAACACCTAATATAAGCGGGCTGGATTTGCCTCCCGCAGGGTTAGTTCTTAGAATATACATGTAGTCAAATAGGGGGTACTGAAATGTACAAAAAAATGAGTATGTATATCGAAAATTTAACAGATTCATGTTGCCTGGCAAGCAGTCAACCAGGTTTGCGCCGAGTAAGGCATTCTATGTATTGCCGCCTCATAGTAAGCCTGCTTATAGTCACTGCCGCGATTACCGCAAATGGAGCAACTTTTTATGTTGATGCCGTTAACGGTAACGATGCAAACCCTGGCAACAACGGCCAGCCCTGGCAGACTTTCGCCAGGGCATTGCCAAATTACAGCGGCGATGGACCGGTCGTTGCCGGTGGCGATACGGTTTACATTGCAAGCGGCAATTACGGCGAGGTCACTTATAGGGGTAATGGAGACACGGGTCGGAGCAGTTGGATTGATTATAAGGGAGCGGCAGAAAGTAAGCCCATTTTGGAATACTTCCGCATATTGTATGCATCAAATGCGTACCTTAGGTTTTATAATATTCAATTTCACGAGCCACAGGAGGATAAAGGGCCTTATACAAGAATAACCGACCTTAAAGGGCAGGTGAGGGAAATCACAGATGTAGCCCAATCTAATCCTGCTGTTGTAACATTTGCGACTAATCATTTTTATTCCAATGGCGATAGAATAGTGATAAATCGGATAGCAGGTATGACAGAGCTTAACGGAAATCTTTTTACAGTTGCAAATAAAACTGATAAAACCTTTGAGTTATCTGGTATAGATTCTTCCGGCTATGGTTCATATACAGGGGGTGGAGTTGCAGAGCAAAGGGTAAGTCATGTTGAATTTTATAATTGTTATTTTAGGGCACAAGATGAGCGAATGGAAAGCAGTTCTGCTTTCAGGGCAACTTATGCTGACTTTATAGTATGGGATGGCTGTGAATTTGATGGAGGTCGTTATGCTGTACAAATAACTGATGATGGTACGGATTTCGTGTTACGTAATTGTTATTTTAACGACCAGTGGGGAAACGGCGTGTACATCAATCCAGGTACCAATGATGTACCCATTAAGAATGTTACCATTGAAGGCTGTCTTTTTGATAATATTGAAGCAAGAGAAGGCGTTACTCCCGCAGGTGAGCACTTTGATCAAATACAAACCGGTGGCCCTGTGCCTCCTGGCAGTCAACCTGTAGACAATCTAATAATTCGTGGAAATACAGTTCACTGCATGTGGGATGATGCATGGAATGCCTGGGATGGCTATGAGGCTATGGGTTTTCAAGTTTTTTACCTCAGTCATAATGGGACAGGGGTTGTTATCGAAAACAACCTGATCTATGGGACAACTAAAGATGGGGGTATTAAATTTGACCATACGATAGACGATATAACAATAAGGAACAATACCGTTGTTCCAGAATTTGGTTTGGGTAAAGTTACTCGTATAAGTGAAACCTGTAGCAATATTAAATTTTACAACAACATCTGGTTGCCAACAGTTAGAATAAATGCTAATGCTATGGAGGTTTTGGAAGGTAATAATATATATGCTGATTTTCATAAGCTAAAGCCAGATTCAAGTGACATGGACGTTAGCAGTAGGGAAATTGGCAGTGCGGCTATCAAGGCTCTTTTTGTCAATGCGGAAAGCAATGATTTCAGACTCAAATCTGATTCTCTCGCCATTGACTTTGCCAATGCTAACGCTCCCACATCAGATATAGCCGGAAATTTGCGTGTGGGCGCACCAGATGCAGGATGCTATGAATACATATCATCTGATCCCGGTAATTCGGCGCCGGTTTTGCAGGCTATTGGCGCTAAGTCTGTCAGTGAGAATTCTCTTTTGAGCTTTTCGATCAGCGCTACCGACGCCGATGGTGATGCGATTACGTATTCTGCCGCGAATTTGCCCGCGGGTGCTGCGTTTAGCGGCCAGGGCTTTAGCTGGACGCCCAATGACACGCAGTCCGGCAGCCACCAGGTAACATTCTCAGCCAGCGATGGCCAGGTCCAGGACTCCGAGATCGTTACTATCACCGTCAGCGGTATTAACAGCGACCCCGTGCTTGCTCCTGTCGGCAATAGATCCGTCAATGAGAGCGGCAGCCTTAGCTTCTCGATCAGCGCAACCGACGCAGATGGCGACACTATCGTCTACTCTGTCCAGGATCTGCCATCCGGAGCCGTTTTTTCCGGTCAGCAGTTTACATGGTCGCCCGGTCTGAACCAGGCTGGAACCTACCAGGTGACGTTTGTTGCCAACGACGGCCAGGCGCAGGATTCAGAGACTATCACCATTACCGTGATCAATACCAACATGGCTCCCGTACTGGATGCGATAGGCAGCCAGTCCATCTATGAAGGCAGCCGGCTCAGGTTCATGGTAGACGCAACCGATCCCGACGGCGATTCGATCGTATATTCCACTATCGGTCTGCCCAGTGGCGCAACATTTAGCAATAAAACCTTTATCTGGACTCCCATCAACAGTCAGACGGGAAGCCACAACGTTGTTTTCATTGCCAGCGACGGCCAACGCCAGGATACCGAGACGGTTACGATCGTCGTCACGGGCGATCTGGATGCCCCTGTCGTACCCGAGCTTTTACCTGAATTCGGCGCGATGCAGGTGCCTGTTAACAGCCTGATAACCCTTCACATCGCCGATAGCGGCAAAGGCGTCGATGCCGGCTCGGTAACCGTCGAGGTGGCGGGCAATCTCGTATACACCGGCGATACCGACGCATACAACAGCGCCTACGGCGATTGCCGCAGGTCCGGCACCCAGGACGATTACACCTTTGTTTATCAGGCCGATGAGTCGTTCAGATTCAATCGGAGGATCACCGTTGTCGTTAATGCCACCGATCTTGGCGGCAATGCGCTGACGAATTATTCCTATGCGTTCAAGACCGAGATGCATTCGTTCGGCCAGAACAAGAAGGTTAAATCAGGCGCCAAAGGCACACTTGCCACCGCTAAGGACCCCAGCGGAGACACCTGGGTCGCATTCGACACCGAAACCGCCAACGGCGGGGATATCTCTGTCAGCAGACTCGCCGCTGGGGCCGAAACCTTCGATAGCGCCGCCCGGGTCACCGCGGATACCTTCGAGCAGAGCGACCCTGAAATCGCGGCAGACAGCACCGGTAAGCTGTATGTTACCTGGCAGGACAAGCGGGCTGGAGACTGGGACGTCTATGTGGCGACCTCCTCTGACGGGATCAACTGGTCCGCCGGAAGAAATATTACCGATCCAAACAGCAACCAGACCGACCCTGCTATCGTCATTGACAGTGCCGACAAGGCCTACGTCGTCTGGCAGGACGATCGCGGCAGCAACAACGATATTTACATAGCTGAATCGAGCAACGATTTCCTGAGCAGGACCACCTCGCGCATAACTTCCGATGCCGCCAGCCAGACCGAACCTGCGATCACCGTCGATTCCGGCGATACCGTCTACGTGGCCTGGGCTGACACCAGGAACGGGACAAGCGATATTTACGGAGCGGACTCGGCCAACGGACCATGGACAAATGTCGCCGTCGTCAGTAAGCAGAACAAGCAGTCCAGCCCCGTAATTGCCGCAGAGCAGTCCGGCTCGACCCTGCATCTGCTGTGGACCGACGATACGATGGGCGATAACGACATATACTATGCGTCCTGTGACGGTCTGCCCGGAAGTCCTCTGGCTGGAAGCAACCTCATCGATGACAACTCCGGCGCAGAGCAGCTCCAGCCTGCGATCTCCGTTACCGGCAGTACGGGAAACAACCTGGGCGTATTCGCCACATGGTGCGACTATCGAAACGCCGATACCGATCTGTACTTTACCGAGATCAACTCCGATTCGGGAACAAACATACTCGTCGGCGACGACATGACCAACACCAACCAGCTCCGACCTGCAATAGGTACGGACGAACACGGCAAACCTTACCTCGTCTGGCTCGACGACAGGGAGCAGGTTGCGTCCATATACTTCGCCGGGAGCACGTTCATAGAGCCTTCGGCGCTGGAATCGGTAGTTGTTCTCGGTTCCAAAGGCGCAACCGTAGGCGTAAAGCCCGGCCAGATAGACAGCCTGGACGACATCTCGATCATAGTGCCACCTCGGGCATACCCCAGTGATGTGCGAGTCAGCATCTCCAGAATGAGGAACGCGCACAAATTCAGGTCGGCGCATCGCGGCACGGCAATCGAACTCGGGCCCAGTGGAAGTAAGTTCTCCGTGCCCGTTACGGTTAATCTGCCCTTCGATCCTTCTGTCGTAGGAGAATCACCCATTGTGTACTGGTACGATCCCCTCACGGATACGATCAGAAATGACGGAATTACCAACGTTACTTATATTCCAAGATCTCAAACGCTGCATGTTGTTCGCTTCAAGGTCAGGCATTTTACCATGTTCCTGCTTGGTGGCGGTGGTGGCGGCGGTATCTTTGGCGGCGGCGGTGGTGGCGGCGGCGGATGTTCGATGTCTCCCGATGGAAAAGGCAGCGTAATCGAATTTTTACTGCCCTATCTTGTCCTGGCCATCGTAATGACCGGCTTGAAGGTCAGGGACCGACGCAGGAGTAAGATCGGCGAAGATGCAGTGTAGATCGACAAGGGGGCTGAAGATGTCGTCCGGCAATGCGATAACCGTGGAGATTACATCCCGATATCGCCCTGCGCGTCGCGGGCTGGAATGCCTCGATACGGTATTGCTGACAGAGACGCTGCTGGCAACGATAGCGGTTGTCCTGGCAATTATGTTCCTTGCGTCGCATTCGGTTAGCATAGCCGGATGGCTTGTCGCTCCGGGCATTCTGGTTTGCGGAGCTGCCGTCCCGACGATAATTGCAAAACGAAGGTTATCCGACATCGGTCTCGCTGGGGTTGAAATAGGTCCTTCGGCAGTTGCGCTTAGCTGGGCGTGTCTTGCGACCCTTCCCGCGACCTTCTGTCTCCTGTGGCTGCTGAGATCCTGCCATGTAACCCTGCCCTTTCGCCCGCTGACACCTGCCAGCGGCGATTTGGCCGGCGTGCTGTTCTACCAATTCATGTACGTCGCCGTAGCCGAGGAACTCTTTTTCAGAGGCTACCTGCAGGGCAACATCCTCAAGTTGACAAAGACAGCCATACCCAGGCGACCGGTCCTGCAGCAATGGACAACCGTGTTGATCGCCTCAGCCTGTTTCGCACTCGCCCACATCCTCATCCAGGGCACAATAATATCGGCCCTTACATTCCTGCCCGGAATCGTTTTCGGCTGGCTGTACATCAAAACCGGGTCGCTGCTGGCACCCATCGTCTTTCACGGAGTTGCCAACATATTCTATTATTACGCAGTAGCAATATTCACCTGAGACCAGTCCCACTTAAATAATGCGTGTCAGTCCCTCGGCATGGGTGGCAGCGCGTTTGCGCAGCAAACCGATGGTCGTATGCACACTGGCACCCACCATCGGTTTGGCTTCGCCAAACACGCTGCCACCCACCTGAAATCACGCACTCTGACAGCGATAATTGTATAGGCTGACTGTAGCGATTACGACGACTGTAAGGATTAAATCGATACGTTTTAGCTTAAGTGCGAATGCCCACAAGACGATAGATTCTTAAGAGGTTCTGACTTTTTTTAAGAAAGCTGTGGTGATGTTATGTGTGCCCGTAAACTCTTGTTTACAAGCAAAATAGCACTTATTTTCGTGCTCGGCTATGCGGTCCTTAAAGTTGTCCTGCTCGGCGGGTCAGCCGGAGACACCCTCTCCCCAAACTCAGCGCTGGGCGACGGGCACATCGAAACCACCCGCCAATTCGGTCAATCGAGGTTCATGGTCGAAGATTACCGCCAGATCGCCAAAAGAAACCCCTTTGGCTCCTCCGGCAAACCCCGCGATTGGGGCGAACTGAAATTATCAGTCGACACCATGCAGTTTGACTCTACCGTTTCCGACGAACTGGGTATCGCACTGATCGGAACCGTAGCCGGTAGCCCAGCGGTCGCAAGGGCGATCATAAAGGACCTCCAAAGCGGCGTCCTTGACCTCTACAGGGCCGGCCAGGTCGTCGTCGGCGCCCGAATCGAGGCTATCGAGACCGAGACCGTAATCCTCATCCATGACGGAGAGCGAAAGGTATTGCGGCAGACAACATGGAAATATAAAGGCAATAACAAAAATATCGGAAACGCAAGGCATTCTCTCGGCGCAGATATGTCGGACCCCTGGTACAACCCCTTTGCAAAACGCCCGGCTGGTACAAATAGCCCTACGCGCCCCGGGGTTTTCGAGAGGGTGCTTTCCGAGGCGATCATCGAGCCTTACAAGGTCAACGGACAAACAGAGGGACTGAAAATAACCGGTCTTGAGGACTTGGGCCTGGCGGGACCCTTCGCACTGAAAAACGGAGATATCATCCGCAACGTTAACGGACACCGATTGACCAGCAAACAGAAGGCCTTCCAGATATTAAAGAAGGCGAAAACACAGGACGTTATGGATGTCGAATTTACGCGAAATGACAGGGAAAAGAGATTCTCCTTTGGCTTGAACTAAGGCAGAGTCTTTACCCTGAAACTCTTGACAGACAGGAAACCGGATGCTGTTAAAAAAACTAAATATAAATAATTCAGAGGTGTGGAAAGTGTTAAAGCGAATTCTTTGCCTAATCGTCTGCTTAACCATAGCCGCCAGTGCAACTACCGCCACCGAGCGGTCCGAGTCGGATGCGATCGCACAATCGTACGCCTCCGGCGACACCGATGCGGCGCAGGCATACGAGTCCCTCTACAGGGGGATTCGTGACCCTGACGAACTCATATCGGTAAACTTCGATCAGATCGACATCCGGATCATGATCAAGACCATCGGAGACATAACCGGCATCAACTTTGTCGTCCATGACAGCGTCAAAGGCGATGTTACCGTCATGTCTCCGCGAAAGATCCGCCTTGGCGAACTCTACGGACTGTTGGAATCGATCCTCGAGGTAAACGGGTACGCAGCCGTACTGTCCGGGGAACTCGTCAAGATCGTCCCGAGAGCCGACGCACCAAAGCACAACCTCCAGGTCCGGATCGGAAACAACCCCTCCGACATCCCGCGAAATGACTCCTTTGTTACGCAGATCATCCCCGTTAATTACGCCGATGCCTCCGAGATCAGCGGTATAATCCAGCCCCTGCTCGCCGCGGATTCGTACATGGCGACCTATCCGAGGACGAATTCCATCCTGATAACCGATACGTCCGCTAACATACATCATATCGCGAAGGTCATCGAGACCCTCGATGTTACCGGTTCACAGGAACATTTCAACGTAGTGCCGCTGAGATATGCCTCCGCACAGGTGCTCAGCGAGCAGATAACGAATATAATGCACAAGGGTAACGGCTCGTCGCCAATGCCGGGCCGCAGCCGCGACACCATGCAGATCAAGACGGCGATGAAAATATTGCCGGACGTCAGGACAAATTCGCTCATCGTCGTCGCCAACGACCAGGATAGCGAGACGATCGGCAGACTCGCCCAGTGGCTCGATGTCGAGCGGCCGGCGGGACACAATAATGTCAACGTGATCTATCTCCAGAATGCACAGGCTGTCGAGACCGCCGAATCGCTTACCGAGGCCCTTACCGGTATGCGCGTCGCCGGACAGATCGACCAGGGCCAGCAAACTAACATTGCCGCCGACGAAGGAACCAACGCCCTGATAATAACGGCATCGGCCCAGGACTTCGCTGTCATCAGCGAGATCATAGAAAAACTCGATATCGTCCGCGAGCAGGTCCTCGTCGAAATGCTCATAATGGAAGTCAGCGAAGAAAGTTTGCACGAAATAGGAGTCGACTGGGCCACTCTCGACGATGCGGTCTCAGACAGTATCAGGTTCTTTGCGACAACGAATTTCGGCCCGAGGTCCGACCTTGCAAGCGGAACACTCGAGGGCCTCAGCGTCGGAACCTTCAAGAACATCGGCGGCACAACAACCACAGGGTCCATTATCACAGCACTGGAAAAAACATCGGGCGTAGACATACTTTCCACGCCCCACATACTTACATCAAATCATCACAAGGCAAGCATTATTGTCGGCGAAAACCGCCCCTTTGTCGTAGACTCCAGGATCACCGAGGCCGGCGATCTGATCACCCCGACCGTGATCAAAACCTTCGAGTATAAGGATGTCGGGATCACCCTCGATATTACCCCGCACATCAGTCAGGGCGGACTTGTGCGGCTGGAGATCGACACAGCCTTTACCAAGATAATCGACGATGTTACCACCGCAGCCGACACGCCCGTTACCGCCAAAAGACAGGCCCAGACAATGGTCTCCATGATGTCCGGCTCGACTATCGTCATTGGCGGACTGATTCGCGACGACAAGACCGCCGTGGAAAAGAAGATACCTATCCTCGGAGACCTCCCCATACTCGGCGGACTCTTCAAATACACCAAGGACCAGTACCAAAAGACCAACCTGCTGCTGTTCATTACGCCGTATGTCATGGGCAACCAGGGCGATCTGGACGGGATAACCGAGAGAAAGAGCGAGGAAATGGAAACAAAATCCCAATCATTGCAGGATGATGGCGGCCCGTGGCGGGACTAAGAGAGCGTTAGCGGCTCTATGGAGAATATTCTGTGGCAAAGAAATCAACAGTAAAGATGGCGGAGCAGTACCTGGAAACTATTCTGCCCGGACAGATCGATCAGCAGTTGGCTGGGAGGCTGCCGCTCGAGTTCCTAAAGCAGCAGTGCGCCGTCCCCGTCACGCTCGAGAGCGGCCAGGTTGCGATCGCCATGGCTGACAAGCTCAACACCGAAGCCTACGACGCGATCCTGACGATCCTCGGCCAGTCGCTCGAGCGGGTTATTTGCCCCGCATCCGAGATAGAGCAGGCCATAAGTCGATGCTATTATCAAGGCACAGACGACGACAATGACGCCCAGGCCGCTGGCAGCAGCGACCCGGAAGCCGGCGACGAAGATACTGCCCTGACCGTTATAGCCGCCAGCGGCGAAGACCTGCTCAATATCTCCGACAAGGCCCCGGTCATTAAGCTGGTCAATAAGATCCTCTTCCAGGCCGTCCACAGCCGTGCCAGCGACATTCACGTCGAGCCCTACGAGACCGAGACGCGTGTGCGTTTTCGCATCGACGGAGTCCTGCACGATGTCTGCACTCTGCCACAACAGCAGGTCCTGGCCGTCGCCTCGCGATTGAAGGTCATGGCCGATCTTAATATCGCCGAACGAAGATTGCCACAGGACGGCCAGAGCAGGATCAAGATCGGACCCGACCAGGTCGATATTCGCGTCTCAACGATCCCCACATCCGGCGGCGAACGGATCGTCCTGCGGCTGTTGGATAGCCGAAGCGGAGAGCTGACCCTGGAAAATACGGGTTTCAGCGACGAACTGCTCGCTTCGTTCAGGAATATGTTCGGTATATCGCATGGAATAATCCTGCTAACCGGGCCGACCGGCAGCGGAAAAACGACCACGCTCTACGGCGTTCTCAATGAACTCAACTGCGAAGAACGAAACATCCTCACCGTAGAAGACCCCATCGAATATCAGTTGCACGGCGTCGGGCAGATGCACGTAAAACCCAAGATCGACCTTACATTCTCGACGTGCCTGCGACACATCCTCAGGCAGGACCCCGACGTGATCATGATAGGCGAGATTCGCGATGTCGAAACCGCCGAGATCGCCATCCAGGCCTCCCTGACCGGGCACCTCGTCCTGAGCACACTGCACACCAACGACGCCGCGTCGGCGATAACGAGACTGATCGACATGGGGATCGAACCGTACCTGATCTCCTCGTCCGTCGTTGCGGTCATGGCCCAGCGGCTCCTGCGGGTGATCTGCCCCGGCTGTAAGACGCAATCCCGCTCGAAAAAACAGACCAACGCCGCATGGCTCGAAAAACAGGGCATCGCAATCCCGAAGGCCGGGCTCTTCAGGGGCGCCGGATGCGACGACTGCCTTGAAACAGGATACCTCGGAAGAAGCGGGATATTCGAGCTGCTGACGGTCGACGACGAGATCAAAGAACTGATTATCGAGCGAAGAGGCTCGCACATCATAAAAGAAGCCGCCATCAGAAACGGCATGGGCACCCTCCGCGACAGCGGACTGCAAAAAGTGCTGGCCGGCGAGACCACCGTCCAAGAGGTTTGCAGGGTCACACAGGACAGCACATTATCACATTTGGGAGCTGGCGAACGTGTCTCTTGCTAAATACAATATACTGACCGAAGAGCCGCCGGCACCGGCCTGCCAGACCGAAGCTATCGATGTCTCCGACGGTCCGCATAGCCGTACATTCCGCGAGGACCCGCCAAGGAAGATACCGGCCAGGGACCTCTGCCGGCTTGCACGCCAGTTGGCGACTCTGCTGCGGGCGGCAATGCCTCTGGTCCCGGCGCTGTCGGCGCTGGTCGAACAGCTAAGGCAAAGCGACAGGCGAAAGCTCATCCGCCTGGACAGCCGGCAGAACTATCTTGCCGACATAATGCAGCAGGTAACCGACGACGTCAACGCCGGCGATTCGCTTGCCGACGCGATGAAAAAACACGGCAACGTCTTTTCCCCGTTGTTCGTCAGCATGGTCGCCGCCGGTCAGGAGAGCGGAACTCTCGAAGATGTCCTGGCCCGTCTGGCCCGGATGCTCGAAAAACGCGTCAACCTTACGGGCAAAGTAAAATCGGCGATGGCCTACCCGATCATGATGGCCCTGGTCGCCGTCGGCGTGGTGGTCTTCCTGTTATCCGTTGTTGTTCCGGGCCTGACGGAGATATTTATCGAAATGAACCACCGGCTGCCCCTGCCTACGCGGCTGCTAATCTCGACAAGTTCGTTCATGCAGACATATTTCTGGCTGATAGCCGTCATGGTCTGCGGGGCCGTTTGCGGTATCGGGCTCTGGCACAGAACGCCGGAAGGCCGATCTCTCTGCGACCGTTACAAACTGAACTTGCCCGTCTTCGGCTCGCTTCTGCTCAAACTGGAAATCGCGCGACTGACGCGGACCCTCGGCATACTGCTAACCAGCGGCATCGGACTGATCGAAGCCCTCGATATCGTAAAAAAAGTCGTGCAAAACAGCCTCATCGTGGATGCCATCGGGGACATAAAGGAGCAGGTCAGTACAGGCGGCGATGTTGCCGAGGCGGTCAGGCAGACGAAACTGTTCCCGCCCGTCGTTTTCCACATCATAGCCACCGGCCAGGCCAGCGGAAACATAGAATCCGCCCTCATCGACATTGCCGACATGTATGACATCGAGGTCGACAGGCAGGCAAGAACGCTCGTTTCGCTGCTCGAGCCGGCGATACTTCTGGCAATGGGTGCGATAGTCGGGTTCATAGTATTAGCTGTCGTACTGCCCATATTCGAAATCAATCAGGTTCTTTAGGAGTACTATATAAATGATCGATCCGAAAACAAAATGCCATAGACGGCCAGGTGGATTCACACTGATCGAGCTGATGATCGTGATCGTTATCCTCGGTCTTTTGGCGACAATGATAATGCCGAAGATATTAAGCAGGCCCGAACAGGCCCGAAGGCTCAAGGCCAAAGTCGAAATCCGCAACATCGAGTCCGCTCTTGCCCTGTTCAAGACCGATACCGGACGTTTCCCAACCACCTCGGAAGGGCTCGATTCCCTCATGTCGGACCCCGGCATAAGAGGTTACAGCCAGGACGGCTACCTCGACAAACTCTCGCCCGACCCCTGGGGGAACAAGTACGCCTATCTCAGTCCGGGCGTCAATCGCAGGGATTATGACCTGCTGTCCTACGGCAAAGACGGCGAAAGCGGCGGTGCGGCAAATGACGCCGACATTGAAAACTGGGATCTCAATGAATAAACGATGCAGGCAATTGAAAACAGGCCCCGTTTCCCCAGGGCCGGCGATGCCCGGAGCCTTTACGTTCGTAGAGGTCATCGTCGCTCTGGCTATCGCGTCTATCTCGCTGATCGGCCTGATCAGACTGCATATTATAAGCGTCAATATGAACAATACCGCTGAGATGATGACGCAGGCGGCTTTTTTGGCACAGGAAAAGATCGCCGGGATCGCCGCCGCAGGTTACCCCGAACGCTCCACGGATTCGGGGACGATACAAAGAAATAATATAAACTTTCAGTGGCAAACCCAGGTCGCAGATGCCAGCCAGCCCCTGCTCGAAAACGCCGGTATCGACAAACTAAGAGAGGTTTCCGTCGATGTCGGATGGAAGCAGGGACTCGGCACCAGACACCTGCAAATGTCAACTTTACTTGCCGACAGGAAATTAAAATGAGGCCCGCACGCAGACAAAGCGGTTTTACACTGGTCGAGATTCTCGTGGCAATGACGATAGTCCTGGGCATACTCTCCATGGTCTACGGCACGCATTCAGCCATCACAAGATCGATCGACAAATCCAGACAACGGTCGGCGGTCTTGCTCCAGGGACGCAATACGCTTGCCGGACTGGCTCGCCGGATACGCTGCACCTATGCCGTTACCGCAAAGCCACCTATGCTGCTGGCCGGCCAGGAATTAAGACGCCAAACCGCCGGAGACCAAAAGGGACCGAATTGCTTTTCAGGTGCCATGGACAACCCCTCCGGAGAGATCCTCCGAATGGTAACGACCGGCGGACCCGACGAAAGAAACCGGCAACCCCGCGGCCTCTTCGCAGCCAGTTACAAATATGACCGGATCGCGGGACTATTGAGCCTGGGCCAGTGGGAATTTACCGGCCTGATGGAAAAACCCGCTGGGCAGACCTTCGAGCCCGTCGCCGATAACGTCAGGCAACTCGAATTCCAATTCCTCGACGGCGAAAAATGGCTAAGCAACTGGAGCTTTACAGAAAGCCGAAAACTGCCCGATGCAGTGAAGATCGATCTTACTCTCGAGGACAAAGACCACCGAAAATACAGTTTCGCCACCACCGTCGCCATTGCCTGCGGCGGCGTTAAGCCAAACATACAAACAGAAGAATTCTTAGCGGCTGTGAGCAGATGATCTCGAAGCGAAAAAAACCGAGACGAAACGGATTCGTGCTTATTGTTGTCCTGTGCATGGTCATCATGCTGGCGATCGTCCTGCTCGGCTTCAATACCGTATCGCGCATGAACCTTCGCTCCGCCGACGATTTCAAAAAATCCGGCCAGGCGCTGAATTGTGCAAAGGCCGGACTAAACGTCGCGATCGCAGCCGTAAGGGCCACAACCGGCCCGAACGCGGACGCACAATATCTCAGCCTGCTCTCACACGCCCAGACCCTTGATCTCGGCGACGGAACATGCTCGATAACCGTCGTCGAAGAGAGCGGAAAGATGAATGTTAACTTTCTTAAGGACAAACAAGGAAGACCCGATACCGCGAGGATCGACCGGCTGTTGCGGCTCATCGATCTGGTCAACAGGGCCTACCCGAACAGTCCGAAGATCACCTACGATATAGTGCCTTCGATAATTGACTGGACCGACAATGACGACGAGGTTACGGACCTCGGTTTCGTAAAAAGAAACAACCTCGGCGCCGAGTCCGCTTATTATACCCGCATGAACCCACCTTACGAACCGGCCAACCGACCGTTCGAGACGATCGAGGAACTTGCCGCCCTAAAGGGTTTTACCGGCGACGTACTCGAACGCCTGGCTCCCTACCTGACGGTTTACGGCAGCGGAAGGGTCAATATCAATTACGCCTCCGAAATCGTGATCGAGAGCCTGTCGGAAAAGATCGACCCCGTAATGGCCCGGCTGATCGCCGAGCGGTGCAGACTCAGACCATTCGCGGGTATCGCCGAACTTGGCGACATGATGGGTATGACAGACGATATCTACGAAGATATCGGCAGGATCGCCTCAGCCGGAGTGTTGGACGAATATTATTACGTAACATCATGCGGCAATGCCGACCGGGGCGCAAGGACGATAATCGCGGTACTGAGAAAAAACGTAAACACGAAAAAAGTCGAGATAATACTGTACAAGGAATGCTGATCGGAAATCACCCGAGGGTTTTTGACTGGTGAAACAAACAAATATGATGAGATCATATATACCTTACCAGTGGAGAAAAATGATTGCATTTAGACAACTTTTTATAAGT
>DAOVVQ010000345.1 GCA_030637065.1 Planctomycetota bacterium | reverse complement strand
CGAACTAATTGAAAAAGAGGTACACAGTATGGCTAAGATAACGAGTCCCAATCCGGTTAAGGCTAAGCGAAAGATCAGCGATGCCTTGAGCATCTTGAAAGATTTAGGACTGCCCAAAGGTCAGCAGAACGAGCGGTCCGCTTTAACACTGTTAGCGATGGTAAGCCTGAAACCTCAAGGTAAATGGTCCGGATGTTCCGGGACGCCCATTGGAATTACACCGATTATGGATTTTTGTCGAGACTATTACGGACGAAATTATGCTCCGAATACGCGAGAGACTTTTCGTCGCCAAACTATGCATCAATTCGTAGCGGCGGGCTTGGTCATCGAGAACCCCGATCAACCCGACAGGCCCATTAACAGCCCCAAATGGTGCTACCAGATCGAACCATTGGCGCTGAAGTTATTGCAAAGCTTTGGGACCAGGTCATGGAAAAGTAACTTGAAAGCGTACCTCAAAAAGGTTCAAACGTTACAGCAAAAATATGCCAAACATAGAAAAATGCGAATGATTCCGGTCAAAATATCGAACCGCAAAAAAATAGAGTTAACGCCCGGCGAACACAACAAACTCATGAAGGCTGTTATCGAAGATTTTGCCCCGCGTTTTACGCCAGGCGGCCAGGTTATGTATGTCGGTGACACAGGAGATAAATGGGCATGGTTTGACGAAGCCGCTTTTAAGCAACTTGGACTTAAGCTCCCCGCCCGCGGGAAAATGCCTGATGCCGTCATCTACTATCGCAAGAAGGACTGGCTTGTGCTCGTCGAAGTTGTCACAAGCCACGGGCCTGTTGACGCCAAACGGAGGGATGAATTGGCCCAACTGTTTAAGAAAGTCCGGGATAAGATCGTGTACGTTACAGCCTTTGCGACAAGGTCGGAAATGGTAACATATCTAACGGAGATTTCATGGGAAACCGAAGTATGGGTGGCAGAGGCTCCGACGCATCTTATTCATTTTAACGGCGAACGCTTTCTTGGTCCATATGACAAGTAGGGCCAATTCGCAGTTGGACAATCCTTTGTACAATTCTTTGTGTCTTGCCTCTATTTTGCCCCTCATCGCAAATCCGGCGTCAAAATTATTTTCAATTAGTGCAATTTTTTCCTTGCCTTTTTTCTTTTATATGTCATTATGTCAGACATAAGCTAAGGATGCATAATGCAAATAAAGGCGATTGAAAAGACTAATCTTGTAGAATTGGTTGAGCAAAAGATACTCAACCTCGTTCGTAAGAATAACCTTTCTGTCGGTGACAGCCTGCCTGGGGAACTGGAACTTACCGAAGGCTTAGGTGTCAGCAGAAGTGTTGTCCGTGAGGCCCTCAGCCGTCTGCGGATGCTCGGGCTTCTGGAGTCGAGAAAAAAACGCGGAATGGTCATCGCCGAGCCCGACGTATTCGGCGGGTGCAAACAGATCATGGACGCAGCCTTTCTGAATGAACAAACCCAGCAAAACCTCTGCGAGATGCGGCTTACTCTTGAACTCGGTTTCTCCGATCTCTTGTTCCTGCGTAAAACAGACAAAGACCTGGACGAACTGGAGAATATTGTTAATCGCCAGGCCAAATCGCGTACAGAACAAACAAGGGTCAAACTTGACATAGAGTTCCATCAAAAATTATATCATATAGCACGAAATGATCTGCTGTTGCGATTCCAGGGGCTGCTTGAACCGTTTTTCCGGGAAGCAGTTAAACGGGAAGAAAAAAATGGCCACCGAAAAGGTGAGATTTCGCATAGAGACCTTTGGGAAGAACTCCGTAATGGCACCCCGGATAGTTTTAGAAAAAAGATGCGCGAGCATTTACAGCCGCATTTTGATAGATTGGTGAAAAATCAGGGCCCTGGAGACCGGACATGACAAACGGCAGGATCGAAGGTTTCATCGCTGCACCCATGACAGCGTATCACCCGGATGGCAGCGTTAATCTGGAAATAATCCCTTCGTATGCCCGGCTCCTGCAATCCAACGGAGTTGTCGGTGCATTTGTCAATGGCACCACGGGGGAAGGGTTCTCCTTAACGGTTGCCGAGCGAATGGCTCTTGCCGAGGCATGGGTAAAGGCGGCATCTGCGGAATTTAAGGTTATCGTCCATGTATCGCATACCTGCCCGGTCACCGCTGGGAATATGGCCCGTCATGCGGCGAATATCGGCGCAGGCGGTATAGGAGAGATGGGGCCGATCTTTTTTAAGCCCGGCAGCGTCGAAGATTTGGCGGATTGTGCGGCCCGGACAGCTGGTCATGCCCCCCAATTGCCTTATTATTATTATCACATGCCGTCTATGAGCGGTGTTTGCTTTGCCATGTTGGACTTTCTGCGAACAGCGGGGCCGAAAATCCCGAATCTGGCTGGGGTTAAGTACACTTTCGAGGATATTATCGATTTTGAGTTGTGCCGCGAATTCGATGGCGGCAAATACGACATTCTTTACGGTCGCGATGAGACGCTTCTTTGCTCGTTGGCTCTCGGCTGTCGCGGAGCGGTCGGCAGCAGCTACAACATTGCGGCCCCCCTTTACACTGAACTTATTGGCGCCTTTGATTCCGGCGATCTTGACAAGGCCCGGCGGCTCCAGCGTATATCGATGAAGATAATTGTGCTTTTGGCGGGGACAGGCTGTTTCAACTCGGCCCTGAAAGAGGCGATGAATATGATCGGATTTAACCTGGGCAAGGTTCGCTCGCCCTTAAAGAATATCGAAGCGGAGGAGATTGTCGGATTAAAAAATGGCTTAGAGAAACTCGGTTTCTTCGACTTCTGCTCGAAACTGCCACCTGTTTAATACCTGGATGCCTATGAAACCGAAAAATGCGGGATTAATAACATTTTCACTTTTGGTGATCGCATCGCTTGCCGTTTCGGTTCAGGGAAAAGCCTCGGAGGTCCTGGATTGGAGCGAGCTTGCCGAACTGCCGCCACAGCAGGGCCAAATGATCCAGCCGGGGCTTGCCGGACCATTTTGCGGAATACACACTGATGCGTTGATAATAGCCGGCGGGGCCAATTTCCCGCAGCCCGTATGGCAGTCGGACAAGGTATGGCATGACGACATCTATGTGCTCGTAAAACAACCAGCAGGCGAGGCCGCAACCGAGGAGTCCTATCGCTGGGTAACGGGTTTAAAGCTCGACAAACCATTGGCCTACGGCTGCTCCATCTCGACCGCACGCGG
>DAOVVQ010000196.1 GCA_030637065.1 Planctomycetota bacterium | reverse complement strand
GCGGTGCCACCGGGCCGATTGGCTGGCTTTGCGGCAGAGTTGTTGACATTGAGGCCGGCTGGGCGTAAGATTGCGGTCTTATGGTTGTATTTTGGAACATACACAGTAGCTGAGGCGAAAAAATGGATACTTCGATTTTCAAGGCTTATGACGTACGGGGTTTGTATCCCGATCAATTGGATGAGCAGGCGGCGTGGAAGATCGGCCATGGTGCGGCACAGTTTTTGCGGTCGCTTCTTCGCGGCTATGAGCGCGGCCAGGCCAACGCCCAGTCGGTGTGTGTAAGCCGGGACATGCGGACGCACAGCCCGTCGCTAATGGCGGCATTGATCGAGGGCATGAACGCCACGGGGGCCAACGTTATCGATATCGGGATGATCGATACGCCGCAGATGTATTTTGCCATTAACCATCTGGGTACGTGCGGCGGCGTGCAGGTTACAGCATCGCACAACGGGGCGAAGTACAACGGGTTTAAGATCTCCGGCAGAGAGGCCAAGCCGATCGGCGTCGATACCGGCCTTAAGGAAATCCAGCACATCGCCACAGCCCTTTTGCACACCAAGGGCAAATCCGCGGGCTCGGTGGAAAAATGCGACCTGACCAGTGAATACAAAGAGCACGTCCTTAAATTTCTCAATTCCGGTCTTCGGCCATTGAAGGTGGTTGTCGACGCCTCCAACGGTATGGCTGGCAAGATGGTCCCGGCGATCTTCGGGGACCTGCCGATCGAGCTTATCGGGATGAATTTCAAACATGACGGGACGTTTAAGCATGAGCCTAATCCGTTAGTCGAGGCGAACCTGGCCGAGCTTAAAGATACGATCGTCAGCGAAGGCGCCGACGTGGGTGTTTGTTTCGACGGCGATGCCGACCGGTTGATGGTGGTCGACGAAAAAGGCGTAAATATCGGCTGTGATCTGCTGACGGCTCTTATGGTGCCTTATTTCCTCGCCAACCATCCGGGCTCGACGATCATTTACGACCTTCGCAGCAGCCATGTCGTCCAGGAAGAGATAATCAAGCACGGCGGCACGCCCCGACGGGAACGTGTCGGGCACGCGTTTATGAAAAAGACGCTTCGCGACAGCCACGCGGTCTTTGGCGGCGAGCTTAGCGGGCATTTTTATTACAGCGACAATTTTTACGCCGACTCCGGGATGATCAGCCTCGTACACATGCTCAATATTCTCAGCCAGTCGGAAGTTCCAATAAGCGAGCTTGTAGCGCCGCTGAGAAGATATGCCACTACGGGCGAGGTCAACTTCGAGATAGAGGATAAGGACGCGGCGATGAAGGGCCTGGCGAGAAAGTACAGCCAGGGCCAGTATGACGACCTTGACGGCGTGACCATACAGTTCAAGGACTGGTGGTTCAACGTTCGACCGAGCAACACCGAGCCGTTACTAAGGCTCTGCATCGAAGCCAGAAACGCCGAACTCCTGGATGAGAAGTTCGAAGAAATGAAGAACGTCCTCGGAGAACCCGTCGACCATTAGACCGGGCGAGGCCTCTCAGAAAAATGGAAATCCTGAAAACCGGCCTCCATTAACATTTGTACATGCGATACCATCCAACGCAAAAGACCAAAGACAGTTATCTCTGTTCTGATGATTAGCGGTTTACTGTACGTACTGATTGAACTTTTTTTCGGTCTCGATCGTGGTCGCCGGTCCGTGGCCGGGGAGGACTTTGGTTTCGTCAGGCAGGGTGAGCAGTTTTTCTTTTATGCCGCTGATGAGCTGGTTGAAGTCGCCGCCTGGGAAATCCGTCCTGCCGATCGATCCGGCAAAGAGCGTGTCGCCGACGAAGACCGTGCCCTCAGATTCGCAATAGAGGCATATCCCCCCCTGTGTGTGGCCCGGTGTATAGAGGACCCGGAATTTCAGGCCTGCGGATTCGATGGGTTCTTCGGTTTCTATTATTATCTCAGCGGGAGCGGACACGCAGTTCATACCAGCCAGTGCGGAAAGGTTCATGGCTGGGTCGACGAGCATGTCAGCATCGTTCTTGTGGATCGCGACCTTTACGTCGGGAAAGTTTTCGCGCAGAACAGCAACCCCGCCAATGTGGTCGGCATGGCCGTGCGTGAGGATCAGCAGTTCAGGATTGAGCAAGTTCTCCTTCAATAGGGCGATCAGAGGCTCGCTTGCAAGCCCGGTATCGACGATCACGCAGTCCTTCGCCTCCTCAGCCGCGGTCAGAACGTAGCTGTTGGTCTGGTAATCGCCGAGAATAAGATGACGCATTTCCATATTAGCTCCTTTGCAAAGGCAGGATTCTACCACAACCCGGCGTAATGTCAAGCGGTCTTAAGCTCGGCGACCAACTGTCTCGTCTGCGGCGACTGGGTATTATGAGCGGCCTTGAACGCGACAGCGGATTCCGAGTGCTCGCGTTTGAAGACCTCATTGCCGCCGACGATCTCCCGCAGGGCCTTCGACTTCGTTTTGGCCCGCTTTAAGAACTGGCTTGCCCTAATTCCATACATACCGCCGACTAATCCGGCAACAGCGATACCAAGCTCAATGGCCCCGTCGGTCACATCCCAGACATCCGGCCTCTGCGCCGAGGCCCTGACAGCACTTTCAGCCAGATCAAAACTGGGCGTAGAAAGTATCTGCTCGATATTGTCCGCCGGCGGAAACTCGTCCGGCAAACCGTAATCGGCGGTAAACGCCCTGCTCTGGATTTCGCTGAGCCTGGCCAGTTCCTGAAGCTGGCGGGAAGTTTCTTCACTGTGGGCCAGATCCGCTGTCAACTGCGTCGTGCGATTATGCAGCCAGGCATTCTGCTTCCGGCTCTGCCCGGGCGCAAACCGAAGCGTATCACAACCCATCGCCAAAATAACCACGACCATTATTGCTGCCAAACCTGCTCTTTTCATAACCTGCCTCCCTTTCAATATCTTCCAAAGTTTCACGCCAACCTGCTCTTCTTTATGCCGGTTTATTTTCGCAAACTGTGCATAGTAGAAGGCGCACAGTCCAAAACCTTCTCGATCGCCCTCAGCCGATAGTCACAGGCGACACTCTTGCCGGACAGGGATTCGAGTTTCTGCTGAAAATCCCTCTGGCTCTGCAAGAGCAAGGTCACATCGTGCTGGAGCAGATCGAGCTGAGTTTGCAGATTGACCCAACTACCGACGATCAGCGACGCCAGGAACATCAACTGGATCAGAACGGAAAGATTAACCTGACGGTTTAATCGCCATTTTCGATTCTTGCTGCTCATCAAACCCTCCTTCGCAATATTCGCAGATCAGTACTTTGCTTCTCGAAATCCATCTGCACGCGTTCGACCCAGAACAAACTTCGGCTGTCGGCGACAATACCCAAAATATCCCTGCCGTCGCAACCGGCTGTTACACGGCCTCCGACTTCATAATTCATAGCCACCAGCGGCGTCTGAACATCGATCGTTTCAATAACAGCAAGATGCGATTCAGACAGATTGCGGACATAGTCCACCAGAGCCGTTATATCGTCAACTTCATCTGGTTTGCCGACAGCGGCTGACACAATATTGTGAAAAATGCTCTTGCCGGAAACCTTACGAAACTGAAACGCGGACGACTTGCTCACCACATGGTCGACCACATCCGCCGCCGAGTTGACAGGCCCGTCGGCAAACTCGCAACTTAACCGCTCGTCGCTTTGAACCGAAGCGGTCATCCGAAACTTCAAAGTACCCGCCGAGATCGCCGCCCACACATCGCCGCTTAGAGTATCGCTGTCAAGCCAAACACCGCACTCATCGGCAAGGTTATCGAACGAATCCGTATACTCCTGCCAGGATGCACCTCCGTCGTAAGAAACCTCCAGATAACAGCCCAACGACTCGCCAAGGCTGTCCGTACTCAGGGCATTTTGAAAACTTCTTCGCCGCTGAACGTAATTATCCGTCTCGAAAATCCCGGCAAAGCCAAAAGCCTCCCCCTGGTTGTAAGGCGAACCCGTATAATCACCGGCCTCATTCAGACACCACTTGCGATAAACGTCACGGACATCGTCGAAATCACTGTTACTGCCCGGCGAATAATCCGATTGAGGCCCGCCTTCCAGCCCCGGGTCCCACGCCTTGACCAGATCAAAAGTCGCCTCATAAACCTTAAAGTCGCCACAGCCAATATACCTGTGCGTCACCGGCCAATAATCCCTCCTGCTCTGCAACTGCCACACATTGGTTCGCGATATACTCACTTGCTCCCCAGCCTGCTGGCAATTCAGCTCAACTTCCGCACCTTCACCATTGCGATAAAACACTATGCGTTGCAACGGCCCGTTTGGCTCCTGCCGCGGCTCGAACCTGAACTTCACCCGCGTCTGCTCACAACACCGACCTAAAGCCTTCAGCAGACTCAAGCCCTCGACATCAAGCTCCAGAGCGACCCTGTACCGCATTAGCGCCTCAAGCTGCTCTATACCGGGGATTTGCACCCGGCCAAATGGAAGATATTCGCTGAGCAGATAGACCGCTGCCTCCGCACAACTCCAGAACTTCGCATTACGCGTGTCAGCGGCAAAGACCCCATAGCTCTTACCCTCATGCAAAATTCCATCCACGGAGGCGTTACCCTCTCCGTCCGCATTAAAAACCGCCTCTATACCGTCAAGCCGCAATGTCTTGCCATCTTGCGTTGCCATTCGCCGGCCACGCACGGTAATTCGCTCGAGCCTGGCGGAAATGTCCCTGGCCTCTATCGTAACCAGCCGGCCCTTCGAGCCAACCTCCGTATCAATGCTCTCAACATGCCCGCTGAATATGCACAGCTCCGTAACAGAACTCTGGCCCGTGCCGCCATTGTACAACTGCCGCACACTAACGGATTTGCCCATCGGGACGATCGTCTCGATACGCTCGGGCGAGATCACATCCGCACCCTCCAATCCCGCTGTATTGTATATCAGCCTCGCCCAACCAAATCCTGGATCGGAGGCCCTCACAATTTCGCTAACCTCTAAAAACGGGCACAATCGACCTTCCAGAAAGACCTGCGGCTTCCCCGCTGGCACCGCCAACTGCATTTGTTCCGGTCCGAAAAAATCTATCCTGTTAGACATACCACCGCTCCATTTTATCACCCCACCTGTGCATCGTTAAACAGCCTTTACCCGCAGAATCCCGACAGCCTGCGGGGCCGAATCGCTGACTTGAATCTCGATCTCTCCGGCAAACCCGTCGCTGCCCCCGTCAATCGACACAGCCCGGATACTAAACAGCATACTTTCACCGGCGGACAGATCGCTTTCGTAACTGTAAAATCCAGCCCCAATATAGTCGACCGCGGCAACAACCGTTTCATAATCGATCTCACCGGACCCACCGTCACCGTAAACGTCGAAATGATCGCATGTCGCACCTTGCCCGATCGGACAGTAGTACCACACCAGCCTGTACTTAGAGCCGGCAACCTGCTCGACAAAAAACCCAAAGACACGGTTGCATCCGGCTGAGATCAGATCGCCGGCATTATCAAAGACCGCCTTAACCGCCGCGCCCAAGGTTTGCTCCTCATACCCGCAACCGTTCACTCGCCGCAATACATAGAAGTACACTTCTCCCGCCTGATGCCCGTTTAGCGGCACAAAACTGACAAAACCCTGCTCCGCATCGGTCACCAACAGAACCTCGCTAAAATCAACCGACCGAATACTTCCGCCGCGATACAGATTCTGACAACCCGCAACCCTCGGCCAGAAATCACCGCCGGTCAGCCCCATGCCCAGCTTAACACCGTTGCAGGAGTCCCCCTCGAACAGACTGTCAAAGAATTTGGTTTCCATCTTAAACCACCGCCCCGGGATCTCTGTCAAGCGTGCTTTGCCCGTCGGTTATACCCAGCTTCAATATGGTACTGCCCGCCGAATCCTTAAGCAGTATATCACCCGTAACCTTGTCCTGACTCATCTTATTCACCAACCGCATGAGAGCGTAAAAATCCAGCCGCACTTCAACCGGTATATAACGCTCGCAGTTGGCAAGGTTGTTGCTGCCTGACTTGTCGGCATCGATCACGCCGATCAGGTCCCCTCCGTCAAACGGCGCCGACCCGTAAGCTACGCTGAACTTATACCAGCCGCCCCCGATTTCACTTATTGCAGGGGCACTGCCGCTCTTATCCGTCCCGCTTAAAGTCATCAGGCTCTCAAAATCCATCTCACCCGCCGCACCCATCAGCGGCTGACCGTCCGATGCCACATAAAACGGTATGTCAATTACACTGTTTGCCATTTGTAAGCTCCCTGCCCATCATATCTAAAACCATATTTTCCAAACGAACACCACACCCGACAATGCCTATCGAATGATCCCAAGCCTGCCAAGGTTTGCCATGCGGCTGCGGATCACGGACTGGCTCAGTTCAAGAACCGCTCCCATCGCCATCGGCTTGCCGTTTACATCGGGCCTGCCGCCGCGAAGCACCAGCGGATTGCAAGGCCGAAAATTGCCGCTGCCGAAATCCGCAAAATCGGCATTAACCTCGATCGCATGATCGCCCATCACCGCCAAAGTGCCGCCCGGCCTCTCGGTCATGATCGGCGTATCTAACGGAAAATCCCCCGCCGCACAGTAATAACAGTTGTAATCGTTATACTGCACCGATCCTCCGGAATTCGTACTGCCAAGAGCCGGAGTTGTCTCCGGGATCGGCGAAAGGATATTGTTAAACATCGTAGCCTGAGCCGCCGCGTTGTGCGTCTTTATGGAGCAGACCGTCTGATTAAACAGCGTATTATTTACGATCACCGCTTGACCGGCAACCTGAACACCCACCGTCCCGCCAATCAGAAGATTGTTAATAACGACCAGTGTCCCTCCGGGTACAGCGCTCATCAGAGTCGCCACGCCCTGCAAGACGCAATTGGCCACCACGCTGCCGATCGCAAAACTGTACGCCTGCTTGACCAGATCACTTCCGCCGAAACAGCCTATCAGCTCAAGCCCCGTAATGGCCGCAGGCATCACCCTGTATGCACTGTCGAACCTGCAATTAACGAACATTATCCCCGACGGAGCAGTGCCGGCGGCAACAACATCATTGCCATCGCCCTTATCCGTGTTGTGCAGATACAGATTGCGAAACTCAAGGTTCTGGCTTTCGCCCACGTTCACAACACTATAAGCCCCGCCATCGGCATCTATATCCACACAGCAGCCAGGGGCGACGCCGTCCATAAGGGCCTCTAAGGGCGACTGATAATTAGCAGAACCTATCCTCATATCGCCGGGTATGAGACTAAATCCCTCAAACCGCTTATGCG
>DAOVVQ010000249.1 GCA_030637065.1 Planctomycetota bacterium | reverse complement strand
GAGGTCGGCCTCGATCCCGAGGGCGTCCATTTTTTTCTTTAAGGCGATCCCGAAGTTTACATGGTGGACGGACCATCCGCTTGCCTTTTTAGGGTCGGTCGGGACCGGGTCGTCGGGTTTTTGATTGTACCGCATGAAGATGGGCGGATCGTCGGCTGTCAGGTGCGTGATGACCGATGCCTCTTTGACCTGTGGGGCAAGCTGTTTTTTGTTCTTTGCGTCAAACGATTCGTAGAGGTCGCGATGATGTTTGTCATAGCCGGGGATGTTTTCGATCCACCAGTCAAGGTCCATGGTGATCTGTCCGCCACTGGTGGCTACATAAGACAGGCGTGTCGATTCGCGTTTGACCGGGTCCGCACTCGACGGATCGGCCATCTCATCGTGAAATGCCAGCCACATGCAGATCTGAGCGCCGGCTGAGCCGCCGAAGGCTCCGACTTGGGTTTTATCGAAATTCCATTCTTTGGCCTTTGTTCGGATGAACTGGATCGCAGTGCGGCAGTCATGGTGGGCGGCGGGCAGTTTCTTGTGGGAGATAAAGCGGTATTCCACCGATGCTACGGAGATGCCGGCATCGAGTAGTTCCTTCAGGGTGGTCTGCGATATGCTGTCCTTACTGCCGCCTCGAAAGCCGCCGCCGTGGATATAGAGGACGAGTGGGGTGGGCCTTTTCGACCTTGCCTTGTAGAAATCGATGACGTTATTGGAATGCGGCCCGTAGCTTACATTGGCGAGTTTAGGGGCGATTTTTTGCTTGTCCCGGGCGATTTGTCTGCCAGTGGTTTCAGTGCGGCTGCGAGATTGGGGCGAACCCTCTTTTTTGGCCCTGTAGGCCCTGGCTTCTTCCCTCGTGAGTATGCCGTCGCCGTTGAGGTCGGCATCGGGGTATCGCGCGAGAAACTTCTTTGCGTTGCCGGTGTTTTCGGCCTCGCCGGCGCACAATCCCCCGCAGAGCAGCACACACAGAAACACGACTGTAAAACGACTTTTCATGGTATCCCCTTTCAAGAGCTAATTGCGACGAAATTTCAAAGCTGCCCCATGATACCCGATTTCAGGCCCGGCGGCAATATGCAGGTTTGTTCGATCCCGCAGGCCTCATGGTCATCTCCTTTTCTTCCTCGAACCGGTCATTCTCGAAGACAGTTTCTGTCTGAACAGCCAGTCCCAGATATCCTGCGTGTCATCGCATTTGTCGCTGCTGCATTTCGTGATAAAGCCCCAGTCCGAATCGTCACCGGTGTAGGCGAAGGCGTAAGAATTCACTCCGTGCGTAACTCCGGGCAGCTCTGTGTATTTCATATTGCCGCCGCACTCTTGCATCGCCGCGAATATCTCCCTGGTCAGCCCTACGGAGACGATCGGGTCGATCGAGCCGTGAAACGCCCATATCGGAACGCGTGCGAATTTTTTGGGATTATGCCACGGCATCAGTCCACCGGCTGTGGGGATGGCTGCGGCGAACATTTTCGGCCTTTCGTAGATGGCGTTCCATGTGCCGAACCCGCCCATCGAATGGCCGAGGACATAGATCCGGTTGCTGTCGATCTTGAACTGCTTCGTGATCTTTCCAAAAGTTCGAATGCCAGCAGCAAATCTCCGATTCCCGGCTTGTAGCCTATCGGCCTGCCCACTTGTATTCTTCTTTCGATATATTTTTGCCAGGATTGCGGATAGGCCTTAATGGCTTCGGGTGTCATCTCAGGCACCGTCACGTTGGGATTTCTCCAACTGTCCGGCGTTTGCGGCGCCAGGACAAAGCACGGATGCTTTCTTCGCAGGTCCGGCTCAGCCATGGCCTGGGTCCAGATCCGCAGGTTCTTTATGTTATCCGTACCACAGCCGCCCTTGCCGTGCAGGCTCAGGATCAGCGGATACGTCCTGGAAGGGTCAAAGTCGATCGGCTTTAAGAGCCGGTAGGGCATGCCCTTGAACGTGTGCTCTTCGTAAAGGTCCATCCATTTATTAGAGCTGCTCGCCTTGATCCTCGCTTCTTCTTTGGGAAGTTTCGGTTTCTCCGCGGCCTTGGCCGGACTTTCCGCATAAACAGGCTTCTTTGTTCGCGGATCGATCCTCTTTCGCGCCCGGGTGTCGCCGGATGTGGCGGCTAAACCGACCGAACTGCAAAGAAACACGGCTGTCAGTATAATTAAGGTTACGGTCTGCATTGCTCTCATGATCAAATCTCCTTGTATGAAGCAGTATATTTCAGCTCGCTTGCGCCGCTGGGGTTGTTTTCTGACAGGATACCAAATTTGTCTCGAAAACTCCACCCTTGACAAATTCCGGGCTGGGTTTAGAATTCTCTACCGGCCTTGTTTGGTTTTATTGTCGCGATAAGGGCCGTTTGCCGGACAGGGGAGGCCTTGAAATAACAGGAAATCTGTTTTTGATGTCTAATTTCGGGAGAGTTACATGCAGCCGCTTGACTGGTGGGTAATAGGGGCGTATTTTCTGGCTCTGGTAGTTGTGGTGTGGTGGTCGTCCAAAAAACAGAAGACCACGGAGGACTATTTCCTTGCTGGACGCAACATTGGCTTCTTCGCCATAGGGGCTTCCCTTTTCGCCTCGAATATCGGCTCCGAGCACATCGTCGGCCTGTCCGGCCAGGGCACTTCCAGCGGGATGGCGATGGCGCACTGGGAGTTGCACGCATGGGTGATGATCCTGTTAGCCTGGGTATTCGTCCCCTTCTATTACCGCTCGGGCGTCTTTACCATGCCGGAATTCCTGGAAAGACGCTTTAACTCGACCGCCCGATGGATCCTCTCGGTGGTCTCGCTGGTCGCCTACGTCTTTACCAAGGTCTCGGTCACGGTCTACGCCGGCGCCATGGTCTTTCAGGTCCTGCTGCCGGACATCAGCATTACGCTTTTCGGGCATATATGGGGGCCCTTCTGGATAGGGGCGATCTCGACGGTGGTTCTGACGGGGATATATACCGTTTTCGGCGGTCTGCGAGCGGTCCTCTATACCGACACAGCCCAGGCGTTTATCCTCCTGGTCGGTTCGTTCTTTATAACCATGTTTGGGCTGCGTCAGTTGGGCGGCTGGGGTGAGCTTCAGGAGATATGCCGCGCAAACGCTGACGGTTTTGCCCTGTGGCGGCCTAATTCGGATCCTGATTTTCCGTGGCTGGGCATCCTGATCGCCTCGCCGGTGATCGGTATCTGGTACTGGTGTACGGACCAGTATATCGTCCAGCGAACGTTGGCAGCCAAAAACCTGCGCCACGCTCGCCGCGGCGCTGTCTGGGGCGGATTCCTCAAGGTCTGGCCCGTCATGGTATTCCTCGTTCCCGGCCTGATCGGGTACGCACTCCACCAAAAAGGCATCATCAGCATTCCGCTGAAAGACGGCAGGATCAACGGAGATATGGTCTTCCCGACGATGGTCGCCGAACTGCTGCCAGCGGGGCTAAGGGGGCTTGTCGTAGGCGGTCTGTTAGCTGCGCTGATGAGTTCGCTGTCTTCGCTGTTTAACTCGTGCGCATCGCTGTTTACGATCGATATCTACAAAAAACTGCACCCAACCGTCTCCGAGGCGACGCTGGTTAATATCGGTCGCATGGCCACAGGCGTTATTGTCGTCCTGGGCCTGTTGTGGATCCCCATCATGCCAAAGATCGCCGAAGGCGGCCTGTACAAATATCTCCAGAGCGTCCAGGGATATCTCGCCCCGCCGATCACCGCGGTCTTTCTGCTGGGACTATTCTGCAAACGCATCAACGCCAAGGGCGCCGTCGCGGGGCTCAGTATCGGCTTTATCGCCGGTATGGCCAAGCTGGCCATCCAGGGGATGGTAGGCGCCGGCAAGATCGTAGCTTTGGGCAGCGATGTCATCGGAGATGTGATACGAAGCGATGCCCTGTATGCGATCGGTGCTTACAACTTCCTGTTCGCGTCCGGCTGGCTTTTGGGTATAAGCATAGCGGTGATAGTGTGCGTATCGTTGATGACCCAGCCGCCTTCGCCCGAGCAAATCGTCGGCCTGACTTACGCCACCGCCACCGAAGAGCAAAGAAGGGAAAATCGCGAAAGCTGGAACAAATGGGACGTGATCGGCTCCGCCATAGTACTTGGCCTTGTCCTGGTAATGTACCTGTACTTTAGCTTCTGGCTAAAAAATCCTGCCGCATAAACAACTACAGGAAAGGTGAACTGCCAATCGCCGACTACCAACAGTCTGCCACAGGCGCCGGTATCTGCAAACCCGCCACGCCAGCCCTCGCGCCGGGTCCTTGTGCGGACCGCTCAAAGGCCAGCCGTTTTCAGGGCGCCTACTCTTCGCATTTACTTGAACTTATCGTTCAATGCCGGACTTGCGTTATTGCCGCGGCACACTGTATTCGATTATAAGCTGTGGCTCCTTACCGAAAGTCTCTCCGGAATAGAATCCAAGCCAGTTGTATCCGCCGTCATTAAGTTCCGTAAACCTTGTCCGCATCTGGGTGGTTCCGTAAAGATTGATACAGACCAGGCCGGAGGCATTGAAATTGCTTGAGGTCAACAGGCCTTCCGGTCCCGGTTCCGGTCCAAAGAAATTGGCTACTTTGGCGGCACTGGGCGTAGCGTTCCAATCGGAAGCGACCAGTGTAACGCTGGATCCGAAGCGAGGCTTCCTGATGTCGATGTAGCATTCTCCGCCCCAGTCAAACGGGTCGTCGTTGCCGATCTTGGTTCCTCGGACTACCGTAAGTTTTGCAGCGACTATGTTGCAATTGTCGGGCAGGCTTGAAGTGTCAAACGATACGATGAAACCATAACCGTAGAGGTTATTCATGCCGCCTAAGATCAGAGCGCCGTAGTTTGAGTCAATGTAATTTCGACCGATTCCCTGATCGTAGTTACCCCAGACCCGTCCGTCATGCTGTGGTATGCTGTAGAAGGTTTGCTCGAAAACAGGATCTCCATCCTTCGTTGTGGCGCTCCTGATTGCGGAGTATCCGGTTTCATTGGAACGCAGAGATTTGTCCCTGGCCTTGACTTGATAGCTATACTGTGTATTCGGTGGAAGGGAAACATCCTGGTACGTTGGGCTATCCTGCCATCCGCTGTCATGGTTGTTGGGGTCTTCCATATTCTGGAAATAGTATTCTACGCCATTATCATCTGTGGCAGTTACCGCGGTCATAATAATCGAATAAGGCCCGACCGCATTTGGCTCGATCGCCCACTGGGCCGGGTTGGGGGTCGGCGCAATATTGTCATTTACCTGGCCGTACTTGACCACGAGTCGCGGCTCTTTACCGACGGTTTCTCCGGAATAGAATCCCATCCAACTCTCGCCGGAGTTGGTTAGATTAGTAAAGTGTACCTTGAACTGTGTCATACCGAACCTGTTGAGGTTGTCCACACCTTCCTGGTTGATATTGGTTGAGGTCATGGTTCCCCCATTTGGCGGAGCCGACGGGAACCTGGCAACTGTATTGGCATCGGCTGGCGATTCCCAGTCTTTATTTTCCAGGAAGACTGAGTCTCCAAAAAAGCCACTGGCTATATCGACATGGCAGATCCCACCCCAGTTAAACGGATTTGCACCCACCAGATAACCGCGGGTCATTTCCAGTTTTGCCCACAATATGGTGGCGTTCTCCGGTATAACGGTTGTATCGAACGACAGGATAGTGCGATATCCGTACGGCTGGCCCCCATTCTTTCCACCGAGCAGGAGCGACTTGTTGTCATAGCTGTCAAAGTAGACGTTGCCGTATCCGCCACGATCGT
>DAOVVQ010000041.1 GCA_030637065.1 Planctomycetota bacterium | reverse complement strand
GGGTCTATGCGCTCAGGGCAGCCGATGGCGAACTTGCGTGGCGATATCAGGCTGCACCCGGCAATCGGCAGCTCGTCGCTGACGGGCAGTGCGAATCGGTCTGGCCGGTGCACGGCAGCGTGCTGATCGAGGACGGTCGCGTGTATTTTGCGGCGGGTCGGTCCTCGCATCTCGATGGCGGGGTGGTTTGCAGTGTTGTCGATCTGGAGACGGGTAAGAGGATCGTCGAGCGGAGCCATTACAGCCGCGACAAAAAGACAGGCCTGCAAAAGCCGCCCTATACGGCGTTTGACGGTGCGTTGCTTCCGGATCGCGAGTTGCCGGGTATCTCTCCCGATGTTCCTGCAAGCGAGGGGGGGCTGGTGTTTTTGCGGAGCGTGGCGTTCGACCGGAAGTTCGAGCCTGCCGACAGATACGTTCAGCATATGTTCTCCGCTACCGGGTTTTTGGACGATGCGTGGTATCAGCGTTTGTTCTGGATCTATGGGAATCATCAGTTTTCGGGTCTTTCGGGACGCGGTTTTAACAAGGGTTATCCTTCCGTCGGGCGGCTGATGGTCAGTGGCGACGACATGGTGTTCGGATACAGGGATTATACGCTTGACAATGAGGGGGTGTTTGCTGTTGAGAAGAGTGCCAGGCTTGGCGTGTTTGACTCGGAGTTTCCGCCGTCGAAGAAGGACAAATCGGCGTCGAAGGATCATAAGATCGGGGGTCGCAGATGGAACCTTGATGTTGACTTTTATGTCCGGGCGATGATCTCGACGGGCAATTGCCTGGTGTTGGCCGGTCCGCCGAAATATGAGCCTTTGGCCGCTCACGAGGCGATCGAGCAGAGTGCGGTAGATACGATCCCCGCCGCCGGTGTGTTACAGCGGGCTCTGGATTCGTGGAGAGGCGAGTATGGCGGAGAGCTCTGGCTTGTGGACAAGAAAAATGGGAGCAGGAACGGGGAATTTAAGCTAAAATCGCCGCCGGTACATGATGGTGTGGCTTTTGCGGGTGGAAAGCTGTATATTTCAGGGATGGATGGGACGGTGGTCTGTCTTGGTGGAGAGTAGGATAACTTTAATTTGTCTGTAAATTTTGTGAGAGGGTTGATTCTATGGATCGGCGTGATTTTTTGAAGAGATGTGTTGCGGTTGGAGTGGGGGGTTCGGTGCTGTCGAATCGGGCGCTCAAAGTCGATATCGGCTCCAAGCGGCCCAATGTGCTGTTTATCGCTATCGATGACATGAACGACTGGACGGGTTTTCTTGGCGGCCATCCTCAGGCGAAGACGCCTAATATGGACCGGCTGGCGGAGAAGGGGCTGAATTTCAGGAATGCTCACTGTTCTGCGCCGGGCTGTTCGCCGAGCAGGAACGCGTTGCTTTTTGGCGTTGAACCGTTCAATTCCGGGCTGTACCCATTCTATACGACGAAGGATATCGACCCGGATGTGTTGGCCAAATATACGACTCTGCCGCAACTGTTCATGCAAAATGGATACAACACGTTCGGGGCGGGCAAGATCCATCACGGATCAAGCGGGTTCCCGGCGGAATGGACGGATTATCACGTAAAGAATGGCGCTACGTTGGTTTATAATCCCGACGCCGGCTATCAGCAGGGCACCTCGAGAAAGATGGCGTTTTGCCCGACGACAAATCCGTTCGAAGACCACCCGGACCATCAGGTGGCTTCGTATGGTGTCGATATTCTTTCGCGGGACCATGACAAGCCGTTCTTTCTGGCGGTCGGGATAGTCAAGCCGCACCTTGCCTTTGTCTGTCCGCAGCAGTTCTTCGATATGCATTCCGGTCCGATCGAGCCGCCGTCGATCAAGGCCGATGACCTTGTCGATATTTCCTGGCCTGGCCGCGGTAATGCCCGGCTCAACGACGATCTTAAGTTTCGCGGTGACGAGGCATGGGAGAAGGTTCGCCGCGCTTATCTTGCGTGTATTTCGTGGGCCGATTACAATGTCGGTCGCGTGCTCGATGCCCTGGAGGCGAGTGATTACGCGGACAATACTATTATTGTTCTGTGGTCCGATCACGGCTATCATTTGGGCGAGAAGCGGAGTTTCAGGAAATTCTCGCTGTGGGAAGAGGCCTGTCGGGTTCCGTTTATAATTCGCGATACAAGGCAAAGGGCGCCGAAGGGGCGAGCGAGCGATGAGGCGGTCTCTCTTATCGATATCTATCGAACGCTGACTACTCTGGCGGGCGTTGAGTGTCCCGATTATGTTGACGGTGTCGATCTTTCCGCCTGGCTCGACGATCCGGGTCGAAAACGTGAGAAGCCGGCTATGACGTCGTGGGGTCGCGGCAATTATACGGTCCGCACGCGCAACTGGCGGTATACGCGTTACTTCGATGGCAGTGAAGAGTTGTATGATCATCGAAACGACGGTCAGGAGTGGACGAATCTGGCGGCCTCGCCGGAGTATGACGGTCAAAAGCAGGCGCTTGCCAAGTGGCTGCCGGAAAAGGAGGCTCCGTTAGAGCTTCAGGGCAAGGCGCTGCATAGTGTGGTCGACGCCGACCAGCCCGATTTGGCTGGCACTAAAGCTCTGTGGGACAAGGTAAATGCCACGATCGAGCCGCCGCTCGATTGAAAATCAAATATTAAAAAGCAAAATGCAAAATTACAGATCAAAAATCAAAAGACAGAATCTTCGTTTGGGTGGCAGCGCGTTTCGCGAAGCGAAACCGATGGTGGGCTCCATTGTGCATTCGACCATCGGTTTGCTGTGCAAACGCGCTGCCACCCATAATTATCATTATATGTGAAATCGTAACTTGTACGGTAGAACCAGGCAAGGGAGGTAAAAATGGATAATTCGAGTAGTGTTACACGTCGGCAGTTTATCAAGACTACGGGGACCTGTGCAGCGGCTCTTACGGCGGCGCCGGCGGTGCTGCGAGGGGCCAAGCCGACCTCCGATCCGGTTCGCATCGGGCATATCGGCACGGGTACGCGCGGAGGAAAACTGATCCAGTACACCGGCGCGACGGATACCGCCAAGGTGGTGGCTGTCTGCGATGTGTACAAGCCGCACGAGCGGCGGGGCGTCGAGGCGTCCGGCAATGACGACGTTAAGACTTACAGGGATTATCGCGACCTGCTTAGCGACCCTGAGATCGAGGCGGTGGTAATCGCGACGCCGGACCATTGGCACGAACAGATGACGATCGACGCTTCCAATGCGGGTAAGGCTGTTTACTGCGAGAAGGGCTGGACGATATCTCTGGATGCCGCCAAGCGGATGCGTTCGACGGTGAAGAAGAATAATACCGTCATGCAGCTTGGCCATCAGGGTCGCCAGCATCCGGCTTCTGCGGCGGCCGGTAAGATGATCCGCGATGGCGAGTTGGGGCCCGTTACGTTGGTTAAGACCGGGCGATATGGCAATAATCCCGTCGACAAGCCCGTCTGGCGATGGTACGGAGGCTATAGCGTGTATGACCGTCCGGACCCGAAGCAGGTGATTAAAGACCTGGACTGGGAGCGTTGGTTGGGGCGGACGCCTAAGATGGATTTTAACGAGCGACACTTCTGGCACTGGCGGTGCTATTGGCCTTATGGAACGGGTCAGGCGGGCGATCTGTTGAGTCACGAATTTGACTATGTCCAGTCGGTGCTGAAATACGGTATTCCCGATACGTGCATGACCGCCGGCTTGAATGCGTTTTTGAAGGACGACCGTCAGGTTCCGGATACGTGGATCTCGACGTACCAGTACGAAAAGCAGGGTTGTACGCTCATGTTTGAGGGCGTTCAAAATTCCAAGCGGGATCAGACGCCGGAGTTTTGTGGGAAAGATGGCCGGCTGGTGTTTGACAAGATCGGTCAGTCGGCGAGCAGGTTTGTGGTTCACGAGGACGGCCCGGCGTGGAAGCTGGTGTGGGACCTTGGCAGCCGGAAACCCGAGCCGGTCTATCGCTATGACCCGAGCAAGGGTGAGCGGTGGACGAATCACATGGAGAATTTTTTAGAGTGTGTGCGGACGGGCGAAAAGCCCCGCTGTGACGTAGACCAGGCGTTTATCGAAGTGGCGTCGCTGCTGATGAGTGTCGAGTCGTACCACCGCAAACGCCAGGTCCGCTGGGACCCGGTGACCGAAGAGATCGTCTAAATGACAAGGTAGCTGAATTGAGACAGAATATGAACATACCGAACAGGTTGTGTTGGGTGGCGTTCTGGATCTGCGCATTGGCGGTATTTGGCGCCAGGGGGGATGTCCGGCCCAACATTATCTTCCTTATGGCCGACGATCTTGGTTTCGGAGATGTTGGTTTTAACGGTAACAGTTTGATCAAGACGCCGAACCTGGATCGCATGGCAGCCGACGGCATTCGGTTTACGCGGTTCTATTCGGTTGGTCCGGTCTGTTCGCCGACGCGGGCGTGCGTGCAGACGGGGCGGCACTGCATGCGTTTCGGTATGATCAATGTCAATGTCGGTAAGCTGCCCGCAGGTGAGATCACCATCGCGAAGATATGCAAATCCATGGGCTATACTACGGGCCACTTTGGCAAGTGGCACCTTGGGACGATGACGCGGGATGCTGACAGGTCGCAGGTTCGAGGCGCGCGAGCCGCTGAGGGTTACTCGCCGCCGTGGGAGCGAGGTTACGATACGACTTTTACGACGGAAACGAATATTGCTACGTGGGACCCGCTGGATTACACGGACCTGCGTATACCAAAGCATAGCTGTAGGTTCTGGTCGAACGGCGAGGAGGTCAAGGGCGATTGGAAGGGTTCTTCTGAAAAGATCATCATGGATCGTGCGATCTCGTTTGCCAAAGATGCGGTTGCAGACGGCAAGCCGTTCATGGCTACGGTGTGGTTCTATGGTCCGCATTCGCCGGTCCGTGCAGGTAAAAAACTTCGTGATTTGTACCCCGACCAGCCTCTCGGCAGGCAGCACTACTTAGGCGCGATAACTGCGATCGACCGGCAGGTTGGGCGATTGCGGGCCGAGCTTGATAAACTCGGGACAGCCGACAACACGCTGATATTCTTCTGTTCCGACAACGGCCCGGAAGGCACGGGGACGCCGGAACCGGATTATAATCCTTATGGCGGAGCCTATTACGGCAGTGCCGGCAATTTTCGCGGGCGCAAGCGTTACCTGTATAACGGCGGCGTGTGTGTTCCGGCGGTTGCCATTTGGCCTGATGTTATTGAGCCTGGCCGTACTGTGGATACTGCCGCGTGTACGTTAGACTATCTGCCGACTGTTGCGGCGCTTTTAGGTTATTCCATGCCGGATAGCCGCCCGATCGACGGTACAAGCATCCTCGCCCTGTTGCGGGGTGGACCCTTTAAGAGAACCAAACCGATTCCGTTTGCTTCAAAGTTGAGGAAAGACTCTCCTGATGCGACGTGGATTGACGGCGATTATAAATTCTGCACAAACTTAACTCATGCCGGCGCCGATGCGTTGTATCACCTGCATGACGATCCGGGCGAAAAGTCAAATATTCTTTCGAGACACCCGGATCTGGCTGGGCGAATGAAGAAGCAGTTGCTTGACTGGATCGAGTCGGCGCGTCACAGCTATGAGCACGGCGACTATCCGGGCTATGAAAGGCAAGGCAGCTTTATCAACAGTGGGAGAAATACAAAATGAGACTGTTGGCAGCGAGGGTATGTAGATGAGGATGCTCTTATCTTTGGTCGGAGTTGTTGTTTGGACGCTCTGCGCTGGTGCGGCTGTTGGGGAGGATGCGATTTCTGACGCTGAGCGGGCGATACGGGCGCGGATCGCGGCTGATGGCAGGGCTGTTGCGTCAACCCGGAAAGGGGTTTCCGGCAAGCTGGAGAAGGCCGCTACAAAGCGGTTTCTGGATCCTGCGGGGGAGCTGAAGTTTTCTCATAAGGCAGGTGCGCCGACGGGCAAATATGTGCTGTGGTATCAGGAGCCGGCCTCCTATTGGACCGAATCGCTGCCCCTGGGCAATGGCCGGTTGGGGGCGATGGTTTTTGGCGGCGTAAAGCGGGAGATCATTCAACTAAACGAAGATACGCTGTGGAGCGGAAAACCTATAGAGCGGGCCAGGCCGGGGGCGGCGGAGCATCTGGGCGAGGCCCGGAAACTTTTGTTCGATGGGAAATATGAGCAAGGCCAGAAACTGGTCTATGAAAAGATCATGGGGCTTCGCCTGAATCGCGGTGTGCATACGTATCAGGCCCTGGGGGACCTGGAATTTGATTTCGAATACGCGGGTGCAGCCGTTACGCAATACCAGCGACAGTTGGACCTGGACGAGGGTATCGCTGCCGTATCATATACGGTTGGAGATGTCGCCTATCGCCGTGAGGTCTTCGCCAGTACACCGGACCAGGCGGTGATCATGCGGCTAACAGCCGATAAACCCGGCGCACTGTCTTTCAGGCTTTCGATGACAAGGTCGCGCGATGCTGAGATCGTTGCTGAAGGTGATGACCGGCTTGTCATGACGGGCCATGTCGATGGCGGAAACGGGGTTCGATTTGCCGCGCAGCTTCGGGTGGTTCCGGAGGGCGGTAAGTGCAGCCGGGATGGAAGCGGTCTGCGGGTTAAGAATGCCGATTCGGTGCTGGTTATTTTGACGGCTGGTACGGATTACCGCGGCGAAGAGCCCAGGAAGATATGCAGGGACCAGCTTAAAGCGACTGAGGCGAAAAAGTATATAGTGCTGCGAAAGAGCCATTTGCGAGACCATCGGGCTTTATTTCGCCGTGTAGACCTGGATCTGGGCAAGACTGAGGCTGCGGCCCTTCCCACGGACAAACGGCGCGACGGTCTCAAAGCCGGGGGCGATGACCCGCAGCTTTTGGCGTTGTATTTCCAGCTTGGGCGTTATCTGCTTATGGCGTCGTCTCGTCCGGGCACTATGCCCGCGAATTTGCAGGGGATATGGGAAGGCGGACTGACGCCTCCGTGGAACGCGGATTTTCATATCAATATAAATTTGCAAATGAACTACTGGCCCGCGGAAGTTTGCAACCTTTCGGAATGTCACGAGCCCATGTTCGATCTGATCGACGCGCTTCGTCCGAGGGGGCGGATAACGGCTCGGGATACTTATAACTGTCGCGGCTGGGTTGCTCATCATACGACCGATGCCTGGTGGTTTACGGACATTATCGGTTTGCCTCAATACGGAATGTGGCCGATGGGCGGGGCGTGGTGCTGTCAGCATCTTTGGGAACGTTATCAGTTCAGCGGCGATCGTGAGTTTCTCGCCGATCGCGCATATCCTGCCATGAAGGAGGCGGCGATATTTTTTCTGGATTGGTTGACGGAGCATCCGCGAACAGGTTACCTGGTATCGGGGCCTTCGACGTCGCCGGAAAATAAATTCATCACAGCCGATCACAAGCAGTATGGCAATCTCTCGATGGGTCCGACGATGGACCACATGATCATATATGACCTTTTTACGAACTGCATTGAGGCAAGCGATATTCTTGGTATTGACAGGCAGTTCCGCGGTAAACTTGAAAAGGCCTTGTCGCGGCTTGCGCCTGTTGGGGTCGGTAAAGACGGCAGGATCATGGAATGGGCCCAGGATTTTCATGAAGAGGATCCCGGCCATCGGCACATGTCGCATTTGTTCGGTCTTCATCCGGGACGCCAGATCACCGAAGAGAAAACGCCTGAATTGTATCGTGCGGCGAGGAAATCCGTGGACGGTCGCATAGCCTCCGGCTATCGCGGTGTCGGTTGGAGTCTCGCATGGGTGGTGAGTTTTTTCGCCCGGCTAAGGGATGGCGAGGCGGCCTGCGACCATCTGGAGCAGCTTGTTGGCCAGTCGAGCAACAATCTTTTCAACGGAAAGTTCCAGATCGACGCTAATTTTGGCGGCACAGCCGGACTTGCCGAGATGCTGCTGCAATCCCACGAGGGACACATCGAGTTATTGCCGGCATTGCCTGACGCATGGCCGAGAGGAAGCGTGAGAGGTTTACGCGCCCGCGGCGGTTTTGAGGTTGATATTGAGTGGGATAATGGGCGGCTGACGGGGGCGCAGATCAGGTCGGGGCCTGGTCGTCGGGTTACTGTTTTATACGGCCAAAAGAGCGTTACTTTTGAGACCGAGGCTGGCAGGCAGTATGAGCTGGATACTCGTTTACGACAGAAAGAGAGATGAGGAAGTAAAGCTATGGACAAACGTGATTGTAAGAGGATGTTATTGGCGTCTCTGGTGGTTTGTGCTTTGGCGATAGCCGAAACTTGGGGCAGCGAAGTTATTGAAAAGAGCGGTGTTCAGGGCGGATTGGTCGTTCATATCGGCTGTGGTGATGGGAGGCTGACGAACGGGCTGCGGGCCGGCGATGGTTTTATTGTGCATGGTCTGGATACTGATGCAGGCAACGTGCAAAGGGCGCGGCAGCTTATCAAGGAGGCCGGTGATTACGGCAAGGTCAGCATTGACAGCTTTGACGGCAGGGGCCTTCCGTATATCGACAATGTGGTGAATCTTATCGTTGCTGGCAGTCTCGGTGCCGTGTCGAGAGATGAGGTGATGCGTGTGCTTGTCCCCGGCGGCGTTGCGATGGTCGGCGGGGCAGGCAGGTGGTCGAAGCTCGTTAAGCCCGCCTCGGCTGGGACGGACGAGTGGACGCACTATCTGCACGATCCGAGTAATAACGCCGTCTCTCATGATGAGGCGGTTTCGCTTCCGTACCATTTGCAGTGGGCCGGGCTGCCGAAGTGGACGCGGAATCATAACCATCTCAATTCTTACAGTGCGGTAGTCAGCTCAGGCGGGCGGATATTCAGCATTGTCGATGAGGCTGTCACGCATTCGGTTCAATATCCTTCCCTGTGGCGACTGGTTGCAAGGGACGCATATAACGGGGTGGTCCTGTGGAAAAAGCCGATCGGTCCGTGGGAAGGGCACCTTCGCAAATTTCGCAGCGGGCCGACGGAGCTTCCCCGCAGGCTCGTTGCCGTCGATGACAGGGTCTATGTTACGCCGGGATACGGCAAGGCGGCGATGGCATTGGATGCAGCTTCGGGTGATGTTGTCCGTGTTTACAAGGGCACGGAGGGGACGCATGAGATCATCTATTCGGATGGGGTGCTCTATCTCGTCGCCGGTGAGATCGACTCGAAAGCGTATGAGGAGGCTCTGGATGTAGCATCGTTTAGCCCGCCGATCGAAGAGAAACGCATTATCGCCATTGACGCGGCAAGCGGTAGAGAGCTTTGGGCGAAGGATGATTTAGATACCCGGCAGATGCTTCCGACGACACTGTGTGTTGATGGTGGCAAGGTGTTCTTTCATGGGGCTGACAATCTGGTTTGTCTCGATCGGCGAACGGGCAAGGCTATCTGGAAGGCCCCTCGCCCGGTAGAGCATGATCGGCTGGCGTGGTCGGCTCCGACGCTTGTTGTTTACAAAGGTGTGATTTTGTCCGCGGAGGGAAAGCACGGCAGCGACAAAGCCAAAACAAAGGATGCAAGAAGGGGGGATGCTTCTGGTGACGGGTCTTCGTCGATCACGTGGACGGTTACCGCTTCGCCCGGCTCTGCCGAGGGCGGTGAGCTTATCGCTTTCAGGGTGAGTGACGGCAGGGAGCTTTGGCGGTGCGATGCGGCGTTTGGATACAGTTCGCCGCCGGACCTGTTCGTTGCCGACGGGCTGGTTTGGGTAAGTGCCGTCCCCGGTATGAGTGAGACGGATGTTGTGGAGGGCCGCGACCCTGTGACGGGCAAGGTCAAACGCAGGATCGATACCGCCGAGGTCTATGAAACGGCGCACCATCATCGGTGTTATCGCGACAGGGCGACGGACAACTTTTTGCTCTTGGGGCGAACGGGTGTCGAATTTGTCGACCTGACCGGCGAGGACTTCCAGCGGCATTACTGGATACGCGGGTCGTGTCAGTATGGTGTCATGCCAGCCAACGGTCTGCTGTATCTGCCGGGCCATTCCTGCGGGTGCTATATTCAGTCCAAGCTAAACGGTTTCCTGGCTTTGGCGCCAAAGAGAGGGTCCGGTGAAGTTGCAGTCAATGAAACAAACAGACTCGAAAAAGGCCCAGCGTACAACAAAATAGTAAATAGTAAATCGAAAATAGAAAATTCCCAAGGTTGGCCGATGCTCCGGTATGACCCGGCTCGAAGCGGTTATACCAAGACGGCGGTTTCGACCGATCTTAAACTCCGCTGGAAGGCCAGGCTCGGGGGCAAGTTGACCAGCCCGGTTATTTCCGGCGATCGTCTGGTCGTCGCACGTTGCGACAGCCACTCTGTCGCCGCCATAGACACCAAAAGCGGCAGGGTCGTCTGGGAATATATGACGGGCGGGCGGATCGATTCTCCGCCGGCACTCTATGAGGGTATGGCGATCTTCGGGTCGTATGACGGTTATGTTTACTGCGTCGGGCTTTCGGACGGACGGTTGGCGTGGCGTTTTCGCGGGGCTCCAGCGGACAGGCGGACGGTTGTCTTCGGCCAAGTCGAGTCGGTGTGGCCTGTTATCGGCAGTGTGCTCATTTATAACGGCCAGGTGTACTGTACGGCTGGGCGGACGTCGTATCTTGACGGCGGCATTACGCTCTTTCGGCTTGATCCGAAGACGGGCAGGGAGCTTGGCAGGAATCAATTCTACAGCCGCGACCCCGGGACGGGCAAACAGCCGGATCATCTGCTTGAAGATGTCGAGCTTCCGGGGATGCTGCCGGATATCCTGACCGTCGAGAAGGGCAATATATTCCTTCGGGATGTGATGCTCGATGCCGACGGGGCGGAACAGAGGGGTATTTATATGCCGCATCTGTACAGTTCGGCGGGGCTGCTTGACGGTACGTGGTGGCACCGGACGTACTGGATATGGGGCGAGCGGGCGTTCGGAAGGGCGAGCGGGTGGGCGATCGCCGGCAGGTATCGTCCGAGCGGCAGGATCCTTTCGCACGATGGGCCGGTGGTATACGGCTACGAGTTCAACCCGGAGCGCGGGTCACATATACTCTTCTGTGCCGACAAGCGGGTGGAGAAGGTGGATAAGCGGCTTAATAATAACAACGACGCGGTGGTGAAATATATGACGCCGGACAAGGTGGTGACGCACTGGTCGCATGATATCGACGTTTGCGGGCGGGCGATGGTCAAGGCAGCCGATATATTGTTCGTTGCCGGGCCCGAGCCTGCCGACGAGATATATTTCGACGACGAGGCGGCCCCATCGATGCTTGCGGCGTTCGATACGGACAGCGGCAGATCGCTTTCGCAGATAAAGATAGCATCCCAGCCGGTTTTCGACGGCATGGCTGCGGCAAACGGACGGATCTATATCTCTCTGATTAACGGAGAGATTGTCTCTTACGGAAATTAACCTGAATGTGACGTGTTTTTGATGAAAGGTGACAAATGAAACGGATAGCTTTTATTTTGTGCATTGTGATGACAGCGGGTGGGTTGGCTTTTGGCGCATCGGGGTCCGAAATCCTGAAGACGGCTGGGGTAAAGGGCGGGCTGGTGGTTCATGTCGGCTGTGGCGACGGGGAGACGACCGCGAAACTGCGTGCCAATGAAAGTTACCTTGTGCATGGTCTCGATACCAACGCCGGTGAAATAGCCGCTGCACGCACCCATATCAAGGGGCTCGGGTTGTACGGCAGTGTTTCCGTTGAAAAGTATGACGGCAAAAAGCTGCCTTATACCGACGGTCTTGTAAACCTGTTGGTGGTCGAAGATGCCTCGGGGCTGTCTCGCGATGAGATGATGCGTGTGGTTGCTCCCGATGGCGTGGTTCTGACCAGGAGCGGCCGCCGGTGGAAACGCGTGCAAAAACCTCGCCCCGACAATATCGACGAATGGACGCACTATCTTCATGATGCCAGCAATAATGCCGTTGCCGATGACGAGCTTGTCGGTCCTCCGCGGAGGATGCAGTGGGTGTCGAAACCGCTTTGGCTTAGAAGTCACGAGATCGATTCCGGGATAAGCTCGGTTGTTACTGCCAAGGGGCGGGTGTTCTATATTTTCGATGAGGGGGTTATCGGGATAACCGACGAGAGGCTGCCTGAGCGGTGGTCGCTGATCGCCCGCGACGCTTTCAATGGCGTGCTGTTATGGAAAAGGCCGATGAACGAGTGGGGCTGGCCGCAGTGGAAGTATGACCAGCTTGCCGGTGAAGACTGGACGGAACTTCGGGGTCAGCGGGGAAATATACCCAGGTCGCTTACGCGCCGACTGGTTGCCGACGGTGATCGTGTCTATGTTACGTTGGGCTATAACGCCCCGCTTAGTATCCTCGATGCCGCGACCGGCGATGTTATCAGGACGGTCAGGGGAACGGAAGGCGCCGACGAGATACTCTCCAGCGACGGTATCGTAGTGGTTCGTATCAAGGACGTTACGCAGGATGGTGCAAAGAGGCGCGGCAGGCCCGTCGAGGCTTCCTTTGCCGCGGTCGATCCTAAGACCGGCAAGGTGCTCTGGGAAAGACCGGAGGCAAGCGTCCAGTCGCTTTCGCCGGCGATCGAAGGGGACAGGCTGTTTTACTATAACCGCACAAATGTGGTTTGCCTTGACCTTAAGACGGGGGCCGATGTGTGGCGAAGGTCCAGCCAGCCGGACAAGACGATGGCCAAAAAGGCGACGGGCAGGACCTCTCTGGGTCAGTCGGGCACGTTTGTTGTCTCTGACGGGGTTGTGGTTCTTAGCGGCTCGAATTTTATCGAGGCCTTCGATGCGCGGACGGGTGATAAACTCTACAGGGTAGATGCGCCCAGCGAGAAGGGGGCGGCCTCGGAGGATACGTATGTCATTGACGGCGTTATCTGGCGGGGGATCAGCGGCGTTGGTTACGATATAAAGACGGGCGAGATCGCGAAGGAAGTCTCGATCGAGAATCTCCACAGCGAGGGCCATCACCACCGCTGTTATCGCGGGAAGGCGACGCCGAATTACATCATGACAGCCAAGGAAGGGATCGAGTTTATCAATATCGATGGCGGCGAAAATTCCCGCAACAACTGGCTCAGGGGCGTCTGCAAGTACGGCATCATGCCCGCTAACGGATTGCTCTACGTGCCGTCCGACCAGTGCTTCTGCGAGGCGGGCTCCAAGCTGCTCGGCTTTAACGCGGTATCCGCCGCCGAAGTCCCGAAGAAGCAGCACCTAAGCAAAAAAGCCAACCCAACGGAGAAAGGCCCAGCCTACAACAAAATAGTAAATAGTAAATCGAAAATAGTAAATCAAAATGGTTGGCCGACGTACCGTCACGATGCGGCGAGAAGCGGTTCGACGCCGTCGTCGGTATCGGCGGATGTCAGAATGCTCTGGGAGAGGAAATTGGGCGAGAGGCTCACTCAGGCTGTTGCTGCCGATGGCAAGGTTGTTATTGCCGCGATCGACGAGCATACCGTTTTTGCCCTGAATTCCCGAAACGGCGCCGATCTTTGGAGCTTTACGGCGGCGGGTCGGATCGATTCGGCTCCTACGATCCATAACGGCACGGTTCTTTTCGGCAGTGCGGACGGCTGGGTGTATTGTTTGCGGATCTCCGATGGTGCGCTCGCCTGGCGTTTCCGGGCGGCACCGGAGGATAGAAGGGTAGGGGCGTTCGGCCAGCTCGAATCGGCCTGGCCGGTGCACGGTACGGTCCTCATCCAGAAGGGCGTCGCGTACGTCTCAGCGGGCCGGTCATCGTTTCTCGACGGCGGAATATACGTTTACGGTCTCGACCCGGCGACGGGAAAGATGCTGCATAAGGCCAACGTTTACGGTCCCGAACCCGATCTTGAGGAAGGGCCCGGTCGGTGCTTTTGGGTCGAGGGGGCAAGGTGCGAGGTCCTCGTCGGCGACGGCGAAAAGGTTTACATGCGGCAGGTCCAGTTCGACAACAAGCTCAATCGCGAGGAAAATACGACCCTTGGCATTATGGGCAGCCAGAGGGTCGGGCTGCATCTGTTCTCGACGTCGAGCCTGCTGGATGACGAGTGGTATAACCGTGCCTTCTGGTCGTATTCCAAACAGTGGCCCGGCTTTAATCTGAGTAATCAGGGTCCAAAGAGCGGCCAGATCATAGTCTTTGACGACGAGCAAACTTACGCGCTGAAGGCTTATACCCAGCGAAACGTTCACACGCCGATGTTCTTTCCTCAGACGACAGGCTATCTGTTGTATGCCGATAACAATACGGCTGAGCCGCAGTTGCTCGGCGCCGAAGGTACGAGCGAGGCCGTCGAGTGGATGCCGAAGGTTGGCTTTACGGGCAAGATGGATATCACCGAAGTGGCCTATAATAAGGATAAGGGCGTTGGCTTTACGAGGACCCAGGCGCCTAAATGGATGGAGTGGTTGCCGATCCGTGTTCGTGCGATGGTCAAGGCCGGTGATACGCTTTTTGTTGCGGGCCCTCCGGATGTGCTCGACAAAAAGGACCCGTACGCGGCTTTTCAAGGCCGAAAGGGTGCATTGCTCCGGGCGGTATCCGCGAAAAACGGCAAGCAGTTGTCGGAGATCAAACTCAATACCCCGCCTGCATTCGATGGTATGATAGCCGCCGACGGAAAGCTGCTGATCACGCTGGAAGACGGCAGGGTCGTGTGCATGGGTGAGTAAAGAATCAAAGAATTATAGAATCAGGGAGACTTTGAGTGCTATACAATGTATTAAAGAGGATAGCGTCTTGTTTGCTTGCTCTAATGTTCGCCGGTCAATTGACATTTGCCGAGCCCCGGACAGGCCCAGCCAAACAGGCTGCTGCAATCATGGAGGCAACCGGTGTTAAGGGCGGATTGATCGTTCATATCGGATGTGGCGATGGGAGGCTTACCGCCGGTTTGCGAGCCAATGACCGTTATGTTGTCCACGGTCTCGATTCCGATGCCGGGAACGTCGAAAAGGCGCGTGAGTATATTAAATCGCTTGGCGTTTACGGCAAAATCAGCATTGATAAGCTCCGCAGCCGGAGCCTTCCGTACGCAGATAACCTGGTCAATCTCATTGTGGCAGAGGATTCCGGTGCCGTTTCCATTGACGAATTGATGCGGGTTTTGTCTCCTGGCGGGGCAGCTTACATAAAGAAGGGTCGCCGCTGGGTGAAAGAAGTTAAACCCGTTCCCGCCGAGATCGATGAGTGGACACATCACCTCCACGATGCGGGCAATAATGCCGTCGCAAAGGATACGGTCGTCGGTCCGCCGCGGCATCTGCAATGGACGGCGGCGCCGCTCTGGGCCCGCAGTCACGGATGGACGCCCAGTGTAAGCGCGATGGTCTCAGCGAAGGGGCGCCTCTTCTATATCTGCGATGAAACTCTCACTGGCGTCGATGGAGCTGTTCCGGACAATTGGGTTTTGACTGCACGGGACGCCTTCAGTGGCGTGCTGCTCTGGAAGCGGGCGATCGATCAGTGGGGCTCACACAGCTTCAGTACAATGCCTGATGCGGGCAATAAGGACACTACGGGGCGATTTACCATGCCGCCGCATGTGGGCAAACGGATCGTCGCCGTTGGCGATACCGTCTATGTAACGTTAGGTGCCGATGCGCCCGTAACAGCCGTTGATGCCGCTACCGGTCAGACACGCAAGGTGTATCCGGAGACGGCTGGGGCAGATGAGCTGCTTGTCGTTGATGGGCGGTTGGTCGTTACGCTCAACCAACGCGATGATGATGGCCGGCGTTCGACGAAAAAGTATATCTGCGGAATTGACTTAAAGACCGGGCGGCTGCTCTGGAAAAAGGGCACTTTCACCGGGATATGGGCAACGAAAGCGCAGGATCCGTCCGGGCGGCTGGAACTGGCCGCAGGCGATGGGCATATATTCGGGCTGACGGAAGAGTCGCTGGTCAGCCTGTCGCTGGATTCGGGCGAGATACTCTGGAAGATCGATCGGCCCGCGCTCGCCGAACATGCCGTCAAGGATATCGGTTTTGCCGGTGTATTCGAGTATCGTCTGGCGGTACTGGTCTATCACGACGGCGTAGTGCTTTTGGCCCAGCCGGAACCGAACGCGCCGCACACTTATCACACGATGCCCGGAACGATCTACGCCTTTGACGCCAAAAGCGGTAAAATGATGTGGAACCATCCTTACGGCGGATGGGGGCACTGCACGCCGCCGGATGTTTTTGTTATCGATGACCTCGTTTGGCTCCACGAAAACGTCCCCGCCGAGTTTTCGAAGGCATGGAGAAATGGCGTCCGTGCGGTAAATCCCGCTGAGGTCGATTATTCTATACAGGCCCTGGACCTCAGAACCGGCAGCAGGCGAAAACGCATTGCGACTAAGGACGTGTTTAACGCGGGCCACCACCACCGCTGCTATCGCAACAAGATCACCGAGCGGTTCCTAATGGCGTCGCGGCGAGGTGTCGAGTTTGTCGACCTTGAGTCCGGCGAAAATTACGTAAACCACTGGGTTCGCAGCGGCTGCCTCCTGGGTAACCTGCCCTGCAACGGCCTGCTATATGTAGCACCGCACCCATGCAGTTGCTACATCGAGGCGAAGCTGACAGGATTCAACGCCCTGTCAGCCCAAAGGCAAAACCCACAAAAGCTACCCAGCCACCCATTCGAGAAGGGCCCGGCATACAACAAAATATCAAATATCAAATATCAAATATCAAATGAAGAGTCCTGGCCGACGTATCGTCATGACGGTATGCGTAGCGGGACAACGCGGGCGACTGTCTCGGCTAAGCTGGATAAACTTTGGACGGCTAAGCCCAGCGGGCGGCTAAGCGGCGTCACAGCCGCCGAGGGCAAGGTGCTCGCAGCGGATATTGACGGCCATACGGTGTACGCTTTCGATGATGACAGCGGCGAGGGTGTCTGGCAATATACGGCTGGGGGGCGTGTGGACTCGCCGCCGACGGTTTACAAAGGCATGGCGATCTTCGGGTCCGCCGACGGCTGGGTCTATTGTTTGAGGATGTCGGATGGAACGCTTATCTGGCGGCTTAGGGCTGCGCCCGAGGACCGCCGCGTGATGGCTCTGTGACAGTTGGAATCGGCCTGGCCGGTATCCGGTTCGGTACTGATCTGCGATGACAAATGCTGGTTCGCAGCGGGGCGGTCGTCCTTTATGGACGGCGGAATTTACGTTTTTGCTCTTGACCCCGCAACCGGGCGTGTGCTTGAGCGACAGACCGTTTACAGCCCCGACCCCGACACGGGAAAGATGATACTTGAAACCGAGGGCCATACGATGTCCGGCCTGCTGAATGACATTGCCTCAACGGACGGGTCAAACGTATTTATCCGGCACATGCAGATATCGTCAACGGGCAAGCCCGCCGCCCGCCGTCTTTACAGCACAGCCGGCTATCTCGATTCGAGCTGGTTCAACCGGACATACTGGAATATTGATAATATCAAGAATACGGGGGTCATGATTGCCGGCGGCGACTTAGCCTACGGCGTGGAGAGCTACGGTTCAAGTACTCGCAACGCCGTCTTCGAGCCCGGCGGGCGGGGCTATCGGCTGACATGCTACCGGCTTTCGCAGTCGGCTGACCAAAGGGCAAAATCCGGCGGAAAATCCGGCAAAAATATCGTCTGGCAGAAACATGTCCCGATCCGGATTACGGCGATGATCCGCGCCGGCGATAAGTTGTTCGTCGCAGGCTCGCCCGATATCGCCGACCCTGATGACCCATACGGCGCGTGGGAGGGCAGAAAAGGCGGCATACTTGCCGTTTTCGATGCGACCGGCGGAGAGAAACTTTCCGAGATAAAACTGAACTCTCCTCCCGTCTGGGACTCGATGGCGGCAGCCGAAGGTCGTCTGCTGATCTCGACGATGGACGGCGGGATAATATGTTTTGCAGATAAGCGGTAACTAAATAATATGAACAAATTAAGGAGTGCGAATATGATCGGTGGATCGTTTGGTGGGCGAAAGATGTTGTTGATGTTGGTTATCTGTGGTTTAAGCCTGTTCTGCGCAGATCGTGCCGCAGGCGCCGATAGTGAAGCTCAGCGAATACTCGATGCCACAGGCGTTAAGGGCGGATTGGTCGTTCATATCGGATGCGGCGACGGGAGGCTTACCGCCGCGTTGCGAGCCAATGACAGTTACGTTGTCCACGGCCTCGATGCAGATAGCGGGAACGTTGCTATTGCCCGCAGGTATATTCATTCGCAGGGTCTGTACGGCAAGGTCTCGGTCGAAGAATTCGCCGCTGCCGGGCTGCCGTATGCCGACGATCTGGTCAATCTTATCGTCTCCGAGGGCTTAGG
>DAOVVQ010000290.1 GCA_030637065.1 Planctomycetota bacterium | reverse complement strand
GGCCTAATTCATCGGTTCCGAGCCAGTGCTCAGCCGACGGCGGAGTCAAAAAGTCCAGCGTCTGCTCCCGCTCGCCAGACGGTATGAGCGGCCAGATGGCAAAGTCGCCGGCGTCAAGCTCGGTTTTGGCGTCAAACTGCGGCAGGTTGAACGGTTTGGCCTTTTTTAGCCAGTGTGGGCCGGTGCCTCGCGACTGGAATATCTCGACTACCGCGGGGAAATACAACTTGCCCTTATATTTGCACACGACCGGCTGATCCGTGGCCAATAGCGGACTAAACAGCCAGATCAGCAGCATCATCGCAATAAAGATCACGCCTGCCATACCGCGCCGATTGCCGCAAACACGTCGCCACACCGAACGCCAGTAGCCCTCGGACGGCCGCTCCTGCGATATTGTCGCGCCGGCGTTACTCATACGTGATCCTCGGGTCAACTAACGGATAGCTAAGGTCGCTTAAGAGCGTTCCTAATAGGACCAGGCACGCCGTAAAAAACGTCAGCGCCATAATCGTAGGATAATCGCGGCTCATCATACTCTCGAAGAACAGCCGACCCATGCCGGGCCAGTTGAACATCACCTCCAGGATCACCGAACCTCCGATGATCGCCGGGAGCAGCAACCCCAAAAGCGTCACCACGGGGATAAGGGCGTTCCTGAATCCGTGACGCATCACCACCGCATATTCGCCAAGTCCCTTGGCGCGGGCGGTGCGGATATAATCCTGCCGAAGGACCTCCAACATATTCTGGCGGACGAAACGGCAGTAATAAGCCAACATCCCGTAACTGAAACAAAATGTGATCAGCGTATAATGTTTGATCAGATCGACCGCCTTGCCAGCCGCGGACATCTGCTCGTAACCGTCCGAGGTCATGCCCTGAAACGGCAGCAGATCCCACTGGACACCCAACAGCAGGATCAGCGGCACCGCCATGACATAACTTGGGATCGAGTACAGCGCATAGAGGATCGTGCTGCTGGCGGTGTCGAAGAGCCGGTTTTGCCGCACGGCTGCGTAAACACCCATCGGTATCGATACGGCAAGGCTGATGCCGAGCGAAAGGATGGCAAGTGACATCGTGGGCCAAAGCCGTTCTTTGATCTTATCGACCACGGGCCGGCGGTCCGTCGACATCGACTCGCCGAAATCCAGCCGGGCAAGACGACCGACCCACCGCAGATAGCGGACATGGATCGGCTTATCCAGTTCATAATACTCCCGAAGCTGCTCGTAAACACGGATCGAGGCCCGTGCATCCATGATGCCGCGGGACTGAAACGACGCGGGGTCGCCGGGAGCGAGGCTGATAATGAAAAACGTGACCAATGTAATCCCGATCAGCGTCGGAATTGCAAGCAGGATTCGCCTGATAATGTAAGTCAGCATAAAAAGCTATTATTGCAAAACGATCTTCACGTTAAATTACGGACGCAGCTCGACAGCCCCTTTGGCCTGTCCCTTCGGCGTCCACCACTGATAAAAACTCGGATAGAAATTGTAAATTCCCCGCGGGCTAAGCTGCACACCGCGAATCCGCTTGTTAACAGCCGCCAGGATCGGACGATTGTAAATCCACGTATAGGGCTGATCGTCATAGAGTACCTTGCCGATCTCCTGGTATATCTTTTGACGTTTATCGAAATCAAATTCCCTGCGTCCCTGGACGAACAGATCGTCGATCCGCTCATTGGAATAGCCGCCGTAATTGCGTCCCGTGTCATATTGCTCGGTCCGCCACAGGTTCCAGCCGGTATCCGGATCGGTCCCCGTACCCCATGCGGCGATCTTGGCCTGAAACTCATGCTTGCGAACCTTTTCCAGAAATGTAGACCACTCCACGCTGCGGGTCTTCATCTCGACGCCGATCTTTTTCAGGTCCTGCTGAAAGATAGCCGATATTTTCGGTGCCGTAGGTGAGCCCTGCGGCAAAAGCAGTGTAAACTCGAACCGGACCTTCTCGCCGTCAACCTGTTTATACCGCCACCCATCCTGACTGTCGACCAGCCAGCCGGCCTCATCGAGAAACCGCCGGGATTTTTCAAGGTCGTATTCCAAACGCGTGATCGAAGGATCGAACATCCACGAATCCGGATGATATTGACCGTAACACGGCGATGCAAGGTTGTAGTAGAGTTTGTCCATTATCAGGGCGATATTCAGCGCGTGTGTCATCGCGTATCGCACCTTCTTATCGGCAAAGAACGGATTCGAGCCGTCCATATTCCACCCGATATAGCCAAGCGTCCACTCCACGCCCCACGCCTTGTTACCGACTTTGGCAAAAGACGGCGTGTTCGTCTCGCGGGCAAACTGCTGGGCGCTGAGTATCGCCAGCGCATCGACCTCTTCCTTTTCGAACGAAAGCAGCGATATATTACTGTCCGGGATGATCCGGAACACGATCCGTTTATAGTATGGTTTCCTGCCGGGATAATCCTCCCACCGCTCGAGAACGATCTTGTCGTTTTCTTTCCATTCGACCATTCGGTAAGGGCCGTTGCCGATCGGCTGACGTGCCTGCTTATTATAATACTCGCCCGTTTTGAGGTCGGGATGGTTGGCCTTGTCCTTCTCGAAGATGTGTTTGGGGATAATTGGAAACAGAAGATTCCACAGCCGCGTGGCAAGAGGCTCGGACTGAACGAACCTGATCGTCCGGTCGTCGATCGCTTCACATTCTGTGACAGGCTCGACGCTGGGTTTCTGGGTTTGGCATGGGACATCCGGGTCAAGGATCTGCTGCCACGTATACACCACGTCATGTGCCGTGAACGGATGGCCGTCATGCCAGGTGAGGCCGGGCTTTAACTTGACAATAAACGAGGTGTGATCGGCGGATTCCTCGATCGATTCGGTGAGGTCATCGTTGACCATCCACTTCATATCCTTGTCAAAAGTAAACAGCGCCGCATACAACACATCGACCACCGTAAACTCATACATCGACGAAACAAACAGCGGATTAAGCGTATTCGGGCTGCCGTCGAGCTGCAAGAACAGCGTCTCATTGTTCGCGATCTGCAAAATGTCTTCCGGCGGCGGCTCGAACATGGAAGGTGGATTGACCAGAGGATCGGTCCGCGGGTCATAGCCGCTTTCGGCGGACTCATCCGGCGAGCCGGGTTTTCGGCAGCCGACTGGGAACAAGACCATTGCCGCTGTTAGAATGACGAGGATATTAGCGAATCTGCCGCGTGCGTCGCCCATCTTATCAAACCTCCATTTTTGATACATTTTTTGCCCCCGCAAAAAAAGTAATATCACAATCCATTTGCCGCCCAATACCCCCGCGGCAAAAACCATCCCTGTATTTGTCAAAAATTCCGGCCTACCCGGCGTCAGTGGCGGTCTCTTCGGGTTTGGCGGGCGGAGTTAATTTCTTAGGAGTCATAAGCGTCCCGCTGGGGCCTTTGCCGTAGTCGAAGCTCAGCTTGACCGGCAGTTTTCCGGCGATACCCGGCAGTCCGAACAGGTCATCGTGCTCACGCTGAAGGGCCGGATACGTCTTCTTCTCTACCGCCGTCCGGATCGAACGCTGGGTCCTGCCGAGAATTTTGGCCACCGCGTTCGCCTCGACATCGACAATGACCGATGCCAGGGTGGCAAGCGAATCTTCCGACAGAACATCCGTGCCTGATATAAACCTCTGTATCACGTACGAGTACAACTGGGCGAACTTCCGGCCGGCCTCTTTCTGTATCACCGAATTTGCGGCTGCGACGGCGCCGAGACCGTTGAGCAAAACAGCGTCGATGTGCTCGTCGCTTACCGACCAGTCCTCGTAAGCGGCGATACGCATATCCGCGAATTTCAGCAGCAATTCCCTGGCTTTGATCGTGTCAATACTCGCTGCAAATCCCACGATCAACTCAAGGATTTCGCCGTAGCTTTCCGTCTCAGCGACCTTGTCAAGGGCTGTGACGATCTTATCGGCTACATCGGCATCGCCTGTCATCTCGGAGTTAAGCTGTGCGGCAATGGCAGGGCGGGATATCGCCTTGACCGCCCAGTAGCGAATTATCACATCATCGTCGCCAAGTTTGTCGATCCCGAAATCGACCAGCACAAGGCTCTCCATATCCGCAACAAGAATAATCAGGTTGCGTGTGACCTGCTGGAGGCGAACTGGGTCATCCCATGTTTCCAGTTGCCCGAAAATGTCTTTGAGCTGCTTGCGAACTGCAAGCACGAAAGAGGATGAGTAATGCCCTGTTTTTTCGCTGCCTTTGCGAAAGGTGATCTGCAGCCGTGCCGTGACCATCTCCGCCTGGCCCTCTGCCGCCAACAGTTCATCGAACGCCTCAGCCAGGAAGTTGTCTATTATTCCCGATTCCAGCGTGCCAAGAGCCTGGTTAGTCTTTTTTGCACTGGCAAGAACATCGTCGATCCCTTCGGTATCAGCCGCAAACGCACCGCCGCCCACCGCCAAAATCACCGACACCACCGTAAATACCGCCCACTTCATTGTCACCATCATGTCTCCGGCTAAACTGATATATCCTGCTGTAAAAGCCCTTAACAACCGAATAGGACAATAACCAACTATCCCTGTCCTGTCAAGCCAAATCGGAAAATATGGACCCTTCCGCACCTGCGTGTCTCTTTACTGGCAAAACAATAATCCGCCTGGCCACCGGTTGATACCTTCAAAAACCTCCGAGATCAGCTCGCAAGAGCGT
>DAOVVQ010000175.1 GCA_030637065.1 Planctomycetota bacterium | reverse complement strand
TTATTGTGTTTTGAGCTTTCGGGTTCATGGCCTGCCGGGCAGCAAACAACCTCTTCAGTTTCTTCATCAATATTAAAATCGTCTATCGTCAACTGCTCATCGTCTTCTTCGGATAATTCGATGTATCGCTCCAGGGTTCGCATACCAAGGTCATGGGCGACCGGCTCAAGATTAAGGGCGTACTGAATGTCCATATGAAGACTATAGGCATCGAGTGCTTCCTCTTTTGTCCAGTCCCTGAATTCCTTAATCACCAACAGACCGGCAATCGAATAGAGCTCCTTGGTTGGCCTGCCCACGGTCGGGTCGAAGTGTCCGCCGATAGCATCGACCGGCATCAACTCAAGGATGACATGGCGGAAAACGCCGGGCCAGCCGTCGAGCAGGCGTTTGCGTGTTTTCTCGGTCAAGACCGAATCAAAAGGGTCAAACAGGTGTGTTTGTTTAGGGTCGACAATCCTTTGCATAATTTCTCCAAGTCTTTGCTATATAACAGGTTACATTATATACGACCCGCATTGCCTGTCAACCAGAAAAATGATTTAATCCCAATAATCACAACGACTTATAGCACTTTCCCAACAACATCTACTTTTGACGCAGGCATCAAATATAACTCATTGGTAAAACAAAAGAGACGCATTTGGGACGCATATCAACAATTTTGAACAAAAACAGGGAGGAAGAAGAACTGAAAATAGTTATAACTACTTATCGTAAAACAGGTTATAAAAATGGGCCCAGCTGGATTCGAACCAGCGACCAATGGATTATGAGTCCACTGCTCTAACCGCTGAGCTACGGGCCCTAACTTTCTTTTATATAAGCACTTACAAACAATAATCTGCCGCGGGCATACTCATTTTTGCCCCGGCTCTGGCAAATTATAACCAATTCGCAGGCTTTATCAAGCCTCAAAACTGCATTTTGCTGGCAATCTGGGCTTTATCAAGCCCCAAAACTTTATTTTGCCGCCAATCCGAGGCTTTATCAAGTCTCAGAGTATTAGTTGGCTGGCAACGGCGTTTTGCGGCGTATTGGGGGCTTATACGACCGTCGTGAGGTTTTGGCGGAATTTTTTGCATATTTAGTGTAACATATTGCTGTTTTGCGCAATTATACCCATAAATGGCGGATGCAATGGCAAAAATCGTAAGACAGGGATGCAGGGACGAGTTGGTCATGCGGGCACGGACAGACGCCCGCGGGCTCGGCGAGTTGTACGAATTGTACTACAGGCCGATATTTGCCTTCTGCGTTCGCAGGCTCTTTGACAGGGAGACAGCCGAGGACGTTACGTCAAAGGTCTTCCTCGACGTTGCCCGCTCGATCAGGGCCTTTGCCGGAAGCACGGAACGCGATTTTCGCTGCTGGATATACACCATCGCTGCGAACCATGCAAACTCGCATATAAGAAAGAAGCTCCGTCGCCGAAAGGCAATGATAAAGGCGGCTCCGGCACTTGCTCGCAGCGGGGAGGGCTCCGGTTCCGGCTGTGAGGCGGCTGACGCCGATTGGCCCAAAGTTTACGCTGCCATTGCCAAACTGCCCGCTAAGCATCAAACCGTCGTAACGCTGCGTTATTTTCAGGATATGGAGATCGACGAGATCGCTCGGATAGTAAAGGCGAGGCCGGGAACCGTGCGGGTTACGCTGCACAGGGCGTTGAATAAACTGCGAAAGCAGCTCATAGATACAAAGGTCTGGGAGGGACAAAATGAATAAGAACGAATGGCAGTTCAAGAATCTGGTTAGAAGGTTAAAGATCGACGACGAGCCGAATCAGACGCACCGAAGCGACCTGCGCCGCGAGATGCTCGCCGAGTTTGACTCGCCGGGGCAGCCTGCTGTCCGGTCCACCGGCTTTATGACCGGCTTGCATCGCCTCAAACTCTGGCACGTTGCCGCATTGGCCTCAGCGGCGATCATAATAATAGCCGTCCTGATCTCCAGCGGCGTCTTTACCGGCCCCGAGCGCCAGCCCGACGGGCCCATCGTCCACCATCCTGACAGCCAAACACCGAAAGGCCCGCAAATTGGCGATAATGGCACGCAGCCCCCCTACCCCGAAAAGCTCTCTCCCGGCGGGCCGGCTGAGGCGACGCTGGCCATGAAAGCCGAACTTGAGGAGATTAACCGGCTCTACGCCGCCGGCGATATTGGCGGCCTCATCGCCATGCTCGACACGTCCAGCCAGCCCGCTAAGATCCGCGCAGCCCAGTTCTTAGCCAGGATCGGCGACCTTGGCGCGATCGAATCCCTCGCCCGCCTAAGCAGCACCCTCGGAGCGGACATGCCGAATGACCCCTTTGCAGCCGCGATCGAGGCCATAAAGGAACGGCTGGGCCGGGAAGCCGAAACTGCCGTGATCGCTGACGAAACCGCTAACAAAACACAAATCCCACCGGAAACCGAGCCCCACCACCGTAAGGATGCCCCCCAGCTTGAGGCAGACGCCGACAACGAACAGCCCGGCTTCTTCGGCATAAAGGTAATCAACGCCAAAACAAACCAGCCCATCGAAGGAGCAGAGCTTGATATCAGGATTACAGGCAAGTCGACACAGCCAGCCACGAACGACGCCGCTGGAGCCATAGTTGTCACTGCCACTCGGATAGACCCCAAGACGCCTACGCCCATCCCACCGCCAGGCACGTGGCTGAGCAACGCAGTAACTAATTCGTTTGGCAGATACAACATTGACCTTGGCGAAAACACCATCACCACATCCCTTACGGTCAAAATAAAAAAGGACGCCTTTGTTCCCAAACGTCTCTGGTATCGTCCCGAAGATAGAGGAATCGAAATACCGAAAAACTACACACTTAAACTCGAGCCGGGGACCATTGTCGGTGGATTTGTGCGAAAGAAGGACGACAACACACCTGTCGCCAATGCCACCGTCAAGATCAGCATTCACGACGCTCTAGACGAAGATATTGAGATAGCAGACGTAAGAGACATTTCCTGCCAGACCGATGCCGAAGGCAGATGGCAATGCGACGTCATCCCCGAAAAGGTCTTCGAGATCTATGCTCAGCCTGAACACCCCGATTATGTCAGCACGGAAAAGCACCGCACAAACCTTTCAATACAGGCGCTGAGAGCAGGCCAGGCTGTTTTGTACATGCGAGCCGGCCTGAATGTTACCGGAACCGTTTCCACTCTTGACGGCGACCCCATAAAAGGCGCAACGATCTATCAGGGCGAAAGCAGATACTCCAGCGAGCCAAAAACCAAAACCGACGCCGACGGACGTTTTCGGTTCGACAAGTGCACGGCTGGCGAAATGACCCTGACCGTCAAGGCCAAGGGCTTTACACAGGATATGAAGGTTATTAATGTTAACGACCAATTAGAGGATGTCCGTTTCAATCTTCCGCCTGGCAATTCAGTTACAGTGCGAATCGTCGACATCAATGGCAGCGGCATAAGAGGCGTTAAGATAGTCGCCGACGAATGGCGTCAATATCCATATCCGCGCAGCCAGAGGTACAGGAACATCAGGATTTCCGGCAGGACAGATGCCGATGGTTACGCTACTCTAACCGATCTGCCTGAAGACGAGGTTCTTTATGATATGTACAAGCAAGGCCATGCCAGCACCTCCGGTTATCCGATGACCCCGAGGGAGGAAGGATATGTAATACAACTGGTCCGGACCGCCAAACTGACCGGAACGGTTACAGACGCGGAAACCGGCCAGCCGATCGAAACATTCCGAATGATCAAGGGTATTGACTGGAGGGCCGAAAATAAACCCACATGGCAGAGCCATCAAGTCAAGACCGTCAATGGAGGTAAATACGAGCTTGAATTGGGCCGACAGAGTGACGGTCTCGCAGTAAAGATCGAGGCCGAGGGCTATTTGCCCGCCGAATCGCCCGTCTTCTATAGCGAAGGCAAAGATGCCACCTATGATTTCCAGTTGGTCCACGGCGAAAGCATCAAAGGTGTCGTCTTCCTTCCCGATGGAAAACCGGCTGGCGGCGTTGACATTGCTGTAGCTACTCAAACTCACTTCGTCTACGTCAAAGGCATGGCGTTCAGACGGGATAGTACTCAATATACTGTCACCGATGCAAAAGGAAGATTCGCACTGCCACAGCAAACAGCGGATTACAGGCTCCTTGCTATCGGCGAGGCGGGTACTACGGAAATCGACGGTAGCGATTTTGAGGCAACCGGCGAGATCACCCTGCAGGAATTCGGGCGTGTCGAGGGTACAGTCTACACCGGCTCTGCCCCCGCTCCCGGCCGGGAAGTGTACCTGAACTGTAATCATGGCACATCAATCCAAACAATAATCCGGTATGATAATCGTACCACCACCGACAGTGAAGGAAAGTTTGCCTTCGAGAAAGTCCGGCCCGGAAAAGCGGCCATTTCACGGATAACCACACATCCCAACGGCGGTTTCAGTTATTCCCATAGCACACCCATCGAGATCCTGTCCGGCAAGACTGTCCGCATCGATATTGGCGGAGGCGGCAGAAAGGTCGCCGGCAGATTAACCGCACCCCCGGGCATCTCCGGAGCAGTTGATTTCACACAGGGCGTCTTCAGTATCCGCATACGGGTGCCGCTCGAAAGCATACCGCTTCTGCAGATGACGTATCCCGATAATATTTTCAGTATGTCAGCCCAGGAAAAACAGGCATGGCAACAACAGTGGAAGCAAAGTCCGCAGGGCAGGGAATACACGGCCGCAATCCAGGAAGTGGCAGACAAACAAAGCACCAGCTATTCGGTTGCAGCCGCTGGAGACGGTTCGTTCGAGATCGAGGACGTACTGCCGGGTAATTACATCCTAACTGGAAGCCTCTACGATTCCGCATCACGTGGCCGACGGAGCTCAGACAGTCTAATAGGCACCGTCCGCTATGAATTCACCGTCCCTGAGTTTAAAGACGATAGCGACGACAAACCCCTCGACTTAGGCCGAATAAAGCTCAAGGCCCCAACCAGGATCGAGCCCGGCCAACTTGCCCCGGATTTCACGTATGGTGAGTTGGACGGCCCGTCTGCCCGCCTCAGGGATCTCCGCGGCAAATTTGTACTGCTCGATATGGGTGGCTTTGCAATGCCCGGCTACCTCGACAAACTGCCACATCTTCAGGATGCCTATGCCGCCTTCGCCCCGCAGGGACGCTTCGAGATAATCACCGTCCATCAAGGTTCCAATGTCACATGGAGCGGAATTTCTCGACCGATGAGGATATTCGTTGCCGACCGCAACATCATCTGGAAGGTCGCCTTGACCGAACCCACCCAGTTCGGCCAACAGTCCAGACTCTACACCCTTTACGGCAGTCATGCCCACAATTCACTCATGCTCGTAGGGCCCGACGGCAGGATCGTTAAGACGAAGATCGAGCCCGAGGGGTTGATGGATGTGCTTACTGCTGAAATTCCGCGGGAATCTGCTAAGTGAGGCTGGCAATTACCTATCCTGCATGCTATACGCGGCAAGGGTGGTCCCGATGCACATCGGGATTTGGCAAAGCCAAACCGATGGTGGGTGCCCTTGTGTATACGCCCATCGGTTTGCTGCGCAAACGCGCTGCCACCCTTACTACGAACTGAAACACACCGCAAGTACAAGCATGACACTCGCGATATTTAACTGGGGGTGGTATTAGCCGGGTGCGGATAGACAACCGGGGGCAGCCCCCCAGGGTCCTGCCCCCTTGATTGGTTGGATTCGGGTTTTACTTTATGGCAGACCGGCCTGCGAGGCCGTCCGCCCCTGCTTACAACGTTATAAACGCTCCTCGTCCACATCAAATCTCTCTCCTCATCACCCACATCACAAGAACTCGCCAGCGTTAGCTAAAGTTCCGTTTCCTCGCCATACTCCTGGCCGATGGCAAGTACAATATTAGTAATATTTTAGCCAAATGCAAGAAGGCAGGAATCCGCCCCATTCGGCTTCGCTCAGGGCAGGCTCCGGCGGATGCTATTTTATGCTGGATTCCCGCCTCCGCGGGAATGACAAAGCGCATGTGACACATGGCTAAAGTGTTACCAATATTAATTATTTTCAGTGAACTGTATATAGGGATTTATCTGTTTTAGAGTGGGGATTTTCCTTAGATAGATGTTGGACCGCCTGCATACGGAAAACCCGGCTGGTGGCGAATTACCGGCGATAACACATCCCTAAACCTACGGTGCGGTTTGCCATTGGTAGGAGGCGGACCAGGAATGGTCCTGATTTGTGATCGTGATCAGGCCGGCGGCTGAGTGGTCTGGTTTCATGTATCCGGTAACGTAGACGATCCCCTCCTCAGCGGTGAGGGCGTCGGTTGCGGTGTTGCCGATGGTCTTGCGGTAGCTGCCTCGTGTGATGAAGAACAGTTGCGATCCGTCGGTCTCGGGGCCCTGAGAGTACGTCTTTTCGGCGTCGATGTTGCCGGCAAATTCCGAATCGAAGGTGTAATCGCGGTCTTGGTGCGAATATTGGCAGCTCCACCGCCCTGCTGTCTCGCCGACGTTACTAAACCGGAGCTTAATAGTGCCGCGATCGCTGCCTTCGCGGGTGACGTTTGCGACGAGGCTGACGGGTTCGTCGAGTGTCGGCTTGGGCGGCTTGGGCATCCGGATGATCTTATCGGAATCTACTATGCGGTGCTCCTCAAGCCAGGGACGAGACACGGGTACATGGGGCTGATTGCTGATCCCGGGTCCGAATATTGCGCGGAAATTGACAAAATAGAGCATCATGATGATCGCAACTGTCATCAGCAGCATCAAAAGAGCAGAGCCCTTGGCCCGATGTGCCCGGCTGGGGGGCGCAGCACAGCGATAGCGTGCAGGCTTTTGCGAATTATCGATACCTTGCGATGACATCCTACGGTCTCCGTTCGGTTGTGAAGTTAGGTTTAGCTGCTACTTTGCGCCCAATACCTGCAACATCACGGTGCGTTCGCGCGGGCGGGTGTCAAAATCGATCAGGACGATCTGCTGCCACGTGCCGAGGGTCAGCTCGTCGTCGATGATCGGGATGCTCAGCGAAGGGCCCAGCAGCGCGGCTCGAACGTGGGCGTGGCCGTTATCGTCGTTCCAGGTCTTCTCGTGCTCATAATGGCCGTCGCGGGGGGCGATATTCTCCATCGCAGCGGCGATATCGTAATTGACAAGGCCGGGCTCGTATTCGAGGGTGGTAACCCCAGCCGTGGAGCCGATATTGAAGATGACCGCGACGCCGTCGCTGACGCCGGAATCCGCGAGAGCGTTTGTGACATCCTCGGTGAGGTTAACAACCTGACAGTTGCCCGTCGTCTGGACCTTGATCTGATACGTCTTTACCATCGCATGCCCTTCAATTGATTATATATGCGACTAAAATAGCCCGCGGGCAACAACCCTTACCCACCCTCAAGGCCGATCTTTAGCTGCCTGTAAGGCCGAAATCGCCCATCAACAAGCCAGCAGGCCAACAGATTAGCATGGACCAGGGGCAAATTGCAAGAAAACCTTTGGCTTGGGTGGGGATTTGCGGTTTTTGTGTGGTATAGTGGACCCTTTTTTTTTATTTAATGCTTGACCTGGCTGGGAATACTAGTAAGATGGTGTTTATGGTCAGGAGGGTCGGGTCCGGCCAATCCAAGTGAGAAGAGTTGTTTAGGAGAGCAGCGAAAATGAACGAGGAGCGAAATCTCAGGTCTTTGTCGGCAATTTCCCTATTCATCATGATGGCCGCTGCCTCCATAGCCGCGGCTGGGGACATCATCTACGTCAAGCAGGCTGGCACAGGCAGCGGAACAAGCTGGGCCGACGCCTACGGCAACCTACAGGATGCACTGGACGCAGCCGTCAGCACCGATGAAATCCGGGTCGCAGCCGGGACGTATTATCCCGATCCTAATGGCCTGGGCAATCCACGGCTGGCGAGTTTCCAGATGGTAAACGGCGTGACGATCTATGGCGGATTTGCCGGGAGTGAAGACCCCGGTACATTCGATCTGGATGACCGTGATTTTGTTGCCAAC
>DAOVVQ010000273.1 GCA_030637065.1 Planctomycetota bacterium | reverse complement strand
GAAGAGAACGCTCAACCTCAGCCGTAAAATCGACGTGCCCGGGGGTATCGATCAGGTTGATCTCGTAATCGTGCCACGGACATCGCGTCGCAGCCGAAGTGATCGTAATGCCCCGCTGCTGCTCTTCCTCCATGAAATCCATCACCGCGGTGCCCTGATGCACCTCACCCATCTTATATATCTTGCCGGAATAATACAAAATACGCTCGGTCACCGTCGTCTTGCCGGCGTCGATATGCGCCATTATCCCGATATTCCTGAGTTTTTCCAAACCACTCGACATATACGTCTCGCAATATCGCCCTTTATGGGCTAATTTGACATACGCGGCCCTATATGAGACCTCTGAAAAACTGTGGCACCCTTGCTATGGTCGTTGTTTTTGGAACAAAAACAACGCTGGCAGTGGAATACACCCTGTTTTTCAGGGGACCTATATAAATAAAAAAACTGCCACGGTCATCAGAACAAATGCACCGTGGCAGTTTATTAGTCGGAATATTACCAGGCGAAGTGAGCGAACGCCTTGTTGGCCTCTGCCATCCTGTGGACGTTCTCACGCGTCGTCATCGCCGCGCCTTCCTTCTTATAGGCATCCATAAGCTCCCCAGCCAGCCGAAGCTTCATCGGTTTGCCCTTCTTGCCGCGGGCGGCAGCTAAGATCCAGCGAAAAGCAAGCGACAATTGACGCTTGGTCTTGACCTGCATCGGAACCTGATAGCTGGCACCGCCGACACGTTTGCTGCGAACCTCCAGCTTGGGCTTGACATTAGTTATCGCCGTCTCGAAGACCTCCAGCGGCTCAACGTCCTCTATACGCTTGGAAATCACATCCATCGCGTCATAAAAGACCTTTTGCGCTATGCTCTTCTTGCCGTCAAGCATAAGACAATTAATAAATTTCGCAACCAGTTTGCTCTCAAAAACCGGATCCGGTTTCAACTGCGATACAGACGCTGTAAATTTCTTTGCCATTGCTCTACCTTTTTAATTACTACCGGCTTAATTGCCGCCTTAAATTACTTTTTCGCCCCGTACTTACTGCGGCCCTGCTTACGGCCACTGACTCCCGCCGTATCAAGCACGCCGCGGACAATATGATATCGAACACCAGGCAAGTCACGAACCCTGCCGCCACGGATTAGAACCGTACTATGCTCCTGCAGGTTATGATCTATACCGGGGATATAGGCAGTGACCTCCTTACCGTTGGTCAACCGCACACGCGCGATCTTTCGCAGAGCCGAGTTCGGCTTCTTAGGCGTCTGTGTCCTGACGATCAGACAGACACCACGCTTCTGCGGGCACCCGGTAATATCGGAAACACGCTTCTTGCCTTTTCGCTTTCTTCCATTCCTGACTAACTGATTAATAGTCGGCATAATCGCTCCAAACCTCAAAATACAAAATTTACAAAAAACTCAAAACCAATTCTATTTATCCCACTGACAAACTCAAGCCAGCTAAAGTACCAAAAACCTCTATCCCAACCAACAAGACCACTTTTCCGGCCCCGTCTTTCCCGTCGGCCACGTCAGGTTAAAGCCCCAGGGCCTCCTTAACCGCCTTCTCAGCCGCTGCCTCAGCCTCTTTGACCTCGCGAAGCTCTTCAAGCTGCTTGGGAACCGGAGGCTCGACCGTATGCTTGACACGCAAATCAAGGTGAGGCTTAAACGCCGTTCCCGCTGGGATCAAATGCCCCAATATCACATTCTCTTTCAAGCCGCGAAGCCTGTCTATTTTACCCGAAAGTGACGCCTCAGTCAAGACCTTTGTTGTCTCCTGGAAGCTCGCCGCCGAAATAAAGCTCTCGGACTGGAGCGAAGCCTTCGTAATCCCCAACAAAAGCGTATTGGCCGATGCCGGTCGGGGCTTTTTGCCCTTGGCAGGTGTGCCGCCAAGCATCTCGACCTTTTCATTGGCCGCATCCAGCTCTTCCCTGGTAATAAGCTTCTCAGCCTCAAGATCCGTGTCACCGACATCGGAAACGCGTATCTTCTTGCCAAGATCCTCGTTGGCATGACGAAACTCGAGCTTATCTATGACTTCGCCAGGCAGATAGTCGGTATCTCCGACGTTTTCGATCTCAATTTTATGCATCATCTGGGAGATGATAATCTCAATATGCTTGTCGCTGATGTTGACGCTCTGGGCGCGATACACATTCTGGATCTCCCGCAACAGATACCGCTGAAGGGCCTCTTCGCCCTTGATCCGCAAAATATCATGCGGTACCAGCGGCCCGTCCGTCAATGCATCGCCGGCTTCCACCACATCACCGGTATGGAAGTTCAGATGCCTGTCACGCGGAACATGATGCTCTTTTTCCATCCCGCTTTCGCTGCGAATGGTAATTGTCATCTTGCCGCGACGCTTATCACTTTTAAGCTCCACAACGCCGCTGATCTCCGCCATCGCAGCCGGCTCCTTGGGCTTGCGGGCCTCGAATATCTCGGTTACACGCGGAAGGCCACCGGTAATATCCTGAGTTCCGCCACTGCCGCGAGGCAAACGGGCAAGCAACTCGCCGGCCTTGACCTCCTGGCCTTCGTCGACCTCGATACGGCCCTTGGCGGGAAGGTAGTGAACGTCAAGGATCTTACCCTCGGAATCCTCGATGATAACCTGAGGATGCTTGTCGCCCTTATGCTCGATAACCACGGGACGGCCCAACTGACCCTTGCGCTCCTCTTCGACACGCATCGTCTCGCCTTCAACTACATCAACGAGGCGGACAAGACCGCTAACTTCCGCAAGAATTGGCACACGATGCGGGTCCCACTGGAACAGGCGGTCGCCCTTGCTGACCTGTTCGCCGTCCTTGACAACGATCACGCCGCCATACGGAATCTTAAACCGCTCAAGCTCCCTGCCCTTTTCATCGGTAACCGCCATCTCACCGTTGCGTTTCAGGGCGATCAACTGCTCCTTGCCGTCGCCGGTGTCAACCATAACGGCGTTGATGTCATGATACTTCACGGTTCCGTCCCGGGGCGACTTTTGCTCGGTCTCCAGAACCGCGATCTCGGCAATACCACCGGTATGGAACGTACGCATCGTAAGCTGAGTTCCGGGCTCGCCAATCGACTGTGCCCCGATGATGCCAACTGCAAGACCCAGCTCGACAAGCCTGCCCGTGCTCAGGTCCCAACCGTAGCATTTCGCACAAATACCCGTCTCGCTCTCGCACGTCAGCGGACTGCGTACACGAATAGCGTCCAGACCGAGCGACTCTATGCTCTCGGCTGCCTTGGGTGTGATGATCTCGTTTTCATGAACGATCATCTCATCGGTCATCGGGTTGCGAATGTTATCGCGAGCCGTCCGGCCAATGATGATCTGCCGGAGCGGAACATCCACCGTCTCGCCTTTATAGACCGTCGTCTTGGTAATACCCTGCAATGTCCCGCAGTCAATCCGCGTAGTCATAACATTCTGGGCGACATCAGCTAACTTACGGGTCAGGTAACCGGAATCCGCCGTCTTGAGTGCCGTATCAGCCAGACCCTTGCGTGCACCGTGAGTCGAACTGAAGTACTCGAGAACGTTAAGACCCTCCCGGAAGTTCGACAGGATCGGAGTTTCGATAATATCGCCGCTGGGCTTGGCCATCAAGGCACGCATACCGGCAAGCTGCTGAATCTGGTCGACACTACCACGAGCACCCGAATCCCGCATAACCCAGATCGGATTGAGATAAAGCTTGCCGTCGCGAGTGTCGTTCTTCATCGCGTTCATCATCGCGTTACTAACCGCAACCCTTGCATGCGTCCAGGCGTCGATAACCTGATTGTACCGCTCGCCTTCGGTCAGAACACCATTTTGATAATTCTTCCAGATGCGGTCAACCTTCTTCTGCGTGCTGTCAATGATGCCCTGTTTCTCCGGCGGGATCCGCAAATCGATTATTCCAAAGCTCAAACCCGCGAGCGTGGCATGCTTAAAACCAATCTCCTTGATATCATCCAGCAGTGAGATCGTCGCCCTACTGCCGACAATATCATAGCAATCCTGAATCACCCCGCCGAGCTTCTTCTTATCCATGAGCATATTATAAAACGGCATCTTCTCTTCGAGGATGTCATTAAACAGGCACCGACCCGGCGTCGTCTCGATCACTCCGCCTTCCCGCTCGCCATCGGCGTCGATAACCCGCTTGCCTTTCGGCAAACGAACCTTGACACGGGCATGGACATTGACATTGTGCGTCTCATAGGCCGTAATAGCCTCGAACGTATCACGGAACAGCATGCCCTCGCCTTTTTCACCGTCACGCATCACCGTGATATAGTAATTACCGAGCACGATATCCTGCGAAGGACCGAGCATCGGAGCCCCGCTCTGCGGGGAGAAAATACTGTTCGTCGACAGCAGAAGCGTATGAGCCTCGACCTGGGCCTCGATACTCAAAGGCAGGTGAACAGCCATCTGGTCGCCGTCAAAGTCCGCGTTAAAGCCCTGGCATACCAGGGGATGAAGCATGATCGCATTACCCTCGACCAGGACCGGCTCGAAAGCCTGAATGCCCATCCGGTGAAGAGTAGGAGCCCGGTTCAGCATCACCGGGTGCTGGTGAATGACCTCTTCGAGAATATCCCACACGTGCTCCTCGCGACGCTCGAGCATGCGTTTGGCGCTTTTGATCGTATCGGCAAGACCGCGGTCTTTCAGCTTGCGAATAATAAACGGCTGATACAGCTCCAGCGCGATCTTCTTCGGCAAACCGGTCTGATGGAGTTTCATCTTCGGACCGACAACAATTACCGACCGTGCCGAGTAATCGACCCGCTTACCCAGAAGGTTCTCGCGGAACCGGCCCTGCTTGCCCTTGATCATGTCCGTCAGGCTCTTGAGGGGACGGTTATTGCTGCCGAGAACCGGACGACGACAACGGCCGTTGTCCAGCAGGGAATCGACCGCCTGCTGAAGCATCCGCTTTTCATTGCGAATAATAACCTCAGGTGCGTTCAGATCGATTAGTTTTTTCAAACGGTTGTTACGGTTAATAATACGTCTGTAAAGATCGTTCAGATCGCTCGTCGCGAAATTACCGCTCTCGAGCATCACCAGCGGACGCAGATCCGGAGGAATAACCGGAACCACTTCCAATACCATCCACTCCGGCTTATTGTCACTGTTGAGGATACTGTTGACTATTTTAAGCCGCTTGGTCAGATCCTTGATCTTCTGCTTGCTGT
>DAOVVQ010000023.1 GCA_030637065.1 Planctomycetota bacterium | reverse complement strand
GTCTTGGCCAAAGCTTTGCGCAGTGCAACGTCGACCTGGGGATAGTTCATTGTCTCAAGGGCATAACGTGCCATGTGCGACAATTCGTCGTCATTCAGGAGCGAGGCAAGGGCGCCAACGGATTTAGACGTGCCGACCCGTCGCAGCTCGCGACAGGCAGCCTGTTTTTCAAGCCAGCCAGCATCGCTTTTGAGGACGGCGATCAATTCGGCTTCACTGCGGATGTCGTCGGCGGCGATAGCGGAATATCCGCCCGCCAGCAGCGAGGCAATAAATACGGTTGTAACCAAAACAAACTGACGGTTTTTACGGTTCATAGATCGTCGCCTTTCTCATAAAGCTGGTTTGTAACATAAACTTAAAACAGTTGCCGACAAAGTCGGCCTCGACCGACTATCGACTAACGACTAATGTGGTCCTGTTACAGGTACCACGGCTCCCGGCTGGCCCTCGAGCAGAGGCGGTTGGCCTCGTCGTCGCCGATCACCTGCTCCCTGACCGGGTCAAACTTGATCGGGCGGTCCAGACGTTTGCAGATATTGGCCACGTGGCACGCAGTGATCGAGCGATGCGCGACCTCGGCGTTCGATATTGGCTGGCGGCGGTTCTTTACGCAGTCCAAAAAGGCCCGCACGTGGTTACCCGGCAGGTAGCCGCCCTCGAATTCCCTCTCGCCTAACAGCGACTTGGGATATACTTCGATCTGGCCCGAATCGCCGGTTTCCACCCAGCCCTCTTCGCCCTCGAAGCGAACGGGGCAGGTCCCGAACCGAAGCCCGGTGCGGATGATCAGCTTTGAGCCGTTGGCATATCGGCCAATGTACCTGTCGCCCTCGCGCCAATACTCCACCGGAGCGGTATCGTCGGTGTTGTTGGCCCACTGGCACAGGTCGACGCAGTGGCTGCCCCATTCGGTGATCGATCCACCGGAGAAGTCAAGGTGTGCGCCCCAATAGCGGCGCTGCCAGTACTGGAAGTTATAAGGTCGCCACTGGGCGGGGCCTAACCAGCGGTTCCAGTCAAACTCCTCGCGAGGCGGTTCGGGTTCTCCCGGAAGGATCGTACTGTAAACCTGCTGGAACGAGCGAGACTGCTCGGCGTGCAGTTCCTTGATCCGCCCGAGTTTGCCGCTGAGGGCAAGGTTCGCGGCGAAGCGGAAGTGACCGATGCTGCGCCGCTGTGTGCCGCACTGATAGATGCGTCCCAGCCGAGTCATGGTATCGGACACCGCACGCGACTCGGAAACCGTCACGCTCATCGGCTTTTCGCAGTACATATCCTTGCCGGCACGGGCCGTTATGATAGACGCCATAGCATGCCAGTTGTCGCCGGTGGCGATCAGCACAGCATCGATATCCGGACGAGCTAACATCTCGAACATGTCTCTATAGGTATCGCAATCCTCATTTTTGTACGTATCGTTGACCTTCTTGCGCCCGATCTCGCGACGCTCGCGGTTGACATCGCACACCGCTACGATCTGGGCATCCGGCTCAGCCATGAAGGCCTCCATGACCTTCCTCGCCCTTCCGCCGACGCCGATCACACCCATCGTGATCCGCTCGCTGGCCGCAGCGCGACCAGGCGCTCCCATCGCCGTCGACGTAATTATGTTCGGCACCGCTATGATACCGCCCGCAGTCGCACCTGCGCCTTTGATGAATTGACGACGCGTCCAGTGGTTTTTTCTGATTTTTCGCATGATTCCACCTCTACCTGTAAAATTAGTGAATTGAACGGGACCGAAACAACCTGTCTCAAGCCCCAAACACCGACATTAAGAACAAACGTCCCTGCTGGGCCGAATATTTCAAATCCTAAAAAACGGACCCGGCATATCCACCGTTATGCCCCGCCGGCGGATAGCTACTGATAAGTATGGCACAAATTGCGACTCATGACAAGTCGTTTGTGAAAAATTGTCCGCTGCTCGAGTTCCTTGTTGTCTCGGGCGGTTATTGCTGGTATATTGTCGCTTATCCTCAGGCGGTTTCGCATTTCGCCTGGGTGATCGGCATGTAACGGTTCTTTTGCAAACAACGCTAAATTGTCTATAAGAGGAGTCATCATGGCGAATTCACAGAATCTGGCCCAGGCGGCCTTAGAGCAGGGTAAAGGGATTGTGCGGCTGGCACCAAACTGGGTGCCGCGTTCATTCTGCGTGCCCGGCAGACGTATCAAGCTTCATCCCGACGATTATTACGCCTTAGGCGGCGAGCGGGGCGGCATCGATGAGCGATGGTTCTCCTCGACCACCCCCGCCGACAACGGGCCGCTGACCTCACCCAACGAGGGCCTCAGCTTCATCGTTTTCGAGGACGGGGACAAGACCCAAAAAGTCCTCTTAAAGGAGGCGGTAAGCGAGTTGAAAGGCGCTCTGCTCGGTGAAAAGCTCTGGAGCGAGCATCAGCGCTGGCCGATGTACTCGAAATTCTTCGATAACAAAGGCGCCCTGCCGCATCACGTTCATCACAGCGACGAGCACGCGGCGCTGACCGGCCAGGTGGGCAAGCCCGAGGCCTACTATTTCCCGCCGCAGGCGAACAATTACGGTGCCGACTATCCTTTCACGTTTTTCGGGCTCAATCCCGGCACAACCAAAGACCAGGTCCGCCAGTGTTTGCTGGACTTTGAAAAGGGCGACAATAAACTCACCAGCCTCTCAGCCGCGTACCGGCTCGATGTTGGGACCGGCTGGGACGTTCCGCCGGGGGTGCTGCACGCACCGGGGAGTTTGTGTACTTACGAGCCGCAAAAGGCCTCGGATGTCTTTGCGATGTACCAGTCGCTTACCGGCGACCAGATCGTTCCCAAGGAACTGCTCTGGAAGGACACACCCGAAAATAAGCTCGGCGATGTGGACCACCTGATCGATGTGCTGAACTGGGATCTGAATGTCGACCCTGATTTCGCGAAGAATCGGTTCATGGCCCCGCTGCCCGTTCGGGACAAAGGCCAGATGGAGGCGGAAGGGTACATCGAGAACTGGATATGCTATAAGTCCGCGGATTTCAGCGCCAAGGAGCTTACGGTTCTGCCCGGCAAGACGGTAACGATCAAGGATAGCGGTGCTTATGGCATGATCATGATGCAGGGCCGCGGCACGATGGGCGTCTGGGATATCGAGACGCCGGCGCTGATACGCTACGGCCAGCTCACGCACGACGAGTATTTCGTCAGCGAGGCCGCAGCCAAAGAGGGCGTTAAGATCACCAACCAGTCGCAGACCGACCCGATCGTAATGCTCAAGCACTTCGGACCCAATAACCCGGATTTGAAACTGTAACAGACAGGCAGGAGAACAAAAATGGCAAGAAAAAAACTCAATATCGGTCTCATCGGCTGTGGTTTTATGGGGCGCACCCATTCCAACGCCTACCTGAAAGTAAACAAGTTCTTTGATTTGGAATACCAACCTGTTATGAGAGCCATGTGCGATCTTAACGCCGAGAAGCTAAAGACGTTTGCGGAAAACTGGGGCTGGGAGACGACGGAAACGGATTGGCGGGCTCTCCTCGAACGTAAAGACATAGACGCCATCGATATCGTGTGCCCGAACAACATGCATCACGATATTGCCATCGCAGCGGCACAGGCGGGGAAAATGGTGCTTTGCGAAAAGCCCCTGGCGATGAGTGTTGGCGAAGGCAAAGAAATGGTCGATGCCGTCGAAAAGGCCGGCGTTGCTAACATGGTGTGGTTCAATTATCGCCGCGTACCGGCGATCGCGCTTGCCAAGCAGCTCATCGACGAAGGACGCATCGGTCGCGTGTTCCATTACAGAGCAAAATACCTGCAAGACTGGACCATCAGCACCGACCTTCCGCAGGGCGGAGACGCATTGTGGCGATTGGACGCAAAAGTTGCCGGCAGCGGTGTCACCGGCGATCTGCTCGCCCACTCGATCGATACCGCCACGTGGCTGATCGGCGGAATCGACAAAGTCAGCGCGATGACCGAGACGTTCATCAAGGAAAGAACCCACCAGGTAACCGGCAAGGTCGAGGCTGTCAAGATCGACGACGCCTGCGCCTTTCTGGCCCGTTTCAAGAATGGCGCCCTGGCGACATTCGAGTCGACGCGATACGCCCGCGGGCGAAAGAACCAGAACGATTTCGAGATAAACGGCGAACACGGCTCGATCTACTTCAACCTGGAAGACGCCCATCAACTGCAATACTATGACAACCGCCTCGACAATCACGTCCACGGCTGGCAGACGATCCTCGTTACCGACTTCGAGCATCCGTACATGGGCAACTGGTGGGTGCCCGGCTGTGTGATCGGCTATGAGCACACATTTATCAACGCCCTGTCTGATTTCCTAAAGGGCCTCGAAACCGGCGAACCAGTCCGCCCGAGCCTCCGAGACGCTCTGGACACCCAATACGTCTGCGACGCGGTATTAGAATCGGCAAAAACAGGAACCTGGAAAACAATCGCCGGATAATTATATTAAATATCAAAATGTAAAAATCAAAAAGAGCGGTAGGGTGGGCCCTGGCCCACGCTGAAAACCTACAACTCGTGCCATGCCCACGCTTGCGTGGGCATGTGGGATGTCTAAAACATGCTTGTGCAAGCACAAGCATGGCACCGGGCAGTACTATGATTTACTTCCAGGAGACCTTGTTGCTAAATTATATTAAAGTGAACTCGTCATTCTTGCATACAACTTTAGCAGCAAGTATTCCAAGAATGGTGATGGCATTAGTTGTGGCAATTGTCATAGCATTGATATGCTTCAATATTGCCAGCAGATTGATCAACGGGATAAGAAATAGCCATTTTCTAATCACTGATGCATGGAAAATTAGATTTGGAGAAAACCCACTTTTCTTTTGTTTCCTTATGCTTGTGTATTCGGTGGCTTTGCTATTGATTATGTATCTAGGATGGATTGCCGTTTATGACCTTTTTACTAAATAGTCGTCCCTAAAAAAGTAGAAAATATAGGAATTTTTTGATTTTTCTATGGTTTTTGCTTTTTCTTCGGGCCCCAAAGCGGCTCGACCATCTGGCTGTTTAGTTCCTCGAGTATCGCGCTGAGTTCTTTGACTACCTCTGGTCTGGATTCTGAGAGGTCGTTTTCTTCGGCGATATCTTTGCTCAGGTCGTACAACTGCACGGGCTTGCCAAGTTTTGATGGTACGTTGAGCAGCTTCCACTTGCCCACCCGAACGGCCTTTTGTGGGCCATACCGCCAAAAGAGCACCTCATGCGGCAGCGATGTTTTTTTGCCGGTCAGATACGGGATCAGATCGACACCGTCGAGAGCGGCATCTTCGGGCAATCTCGCCCCAGCGGCCCCAGCGGCGGTCGGCAGAATATCAAGAGCACTAACGGACTGGTCGTAGACCATGCCTTCCGGCAGTGTGCCCTTCCACTGCATGATAAACGGAACCCGAACGCCGCCCTCGAAGAGCTGGCCCTTGCCGCCTCGCAGCGGCAGGTTACTCGACGTAAGCTCCGCCGTCGGCCCACCGTTATCGCTCAGGAAAAATATCAGCGTGTCCTCTTCAAGACCATGCCGGCGAAGTTTCGCTAACACCTCGCCAACGCCGTCATCCAGCGAAGTGAGCATGCCGGCAAATATCGCACGGTGCGAATCCAGATGTTTGAAGCGGTCGACGTCATCGAGCGTAGCCTGGAGCGGGCTGTGGACCGCATTGTACGGCAGGTACAGGAAAAACGGCTCGTCCTTGCGGCGGTCGATATAATCCAGCGCCTCGCGGGTCAATGCCTCGGTGAGATACTCGGGCTCATCAACCGGCTCGGTGCCGCGAAGGATCGGGTTCTCAAGATCATACAACGGCTCTTTTGCGCGCAACCGCAACGTCGAGCCGGAATAAGGCGGCGGCAGAAAGAAGTGCCCCTCGTGCAGGAAGCCGAAAAATTCGTCAAACCCGCGCTGTTGCGGATGATACGGAGCGGTACCGCCAATGTGCCACTTGCCAACCATCCCCGTGGCGTAACCGGCGGCCTTGAGATAATCGGCAATGGTCCTCTCCGAAAGCGGCAGGCCGACATTGGCGTCCTTGTTCTTCAGGCCGATAGCGTTAAGTTCATGGCCGAATCGCGTCTGATACCGGCCCGTAATCAATCCCGCCCGCGAAGGGCAGCACACCGGCGCGGTGACATAGCCGTCCGTAAAACGCACGCCGTTTCGGGCCAAAGAATCGATATTCGGCGTAGGTATATCGGCGTTGCCCTGACAGCCAAGCTCTTCGTAACCCAGATCATCGGCAAGTATAAGAACGATGTTAGGCCGTCTCCGCCGTCTCTGGCCCAAAGCCATCGCAGCCGAACTCAGTCTGCCGGCCCCAAGCGCACCGGCCGCCACCATACCCAGAAAATCACGACGATCCATAGTAACTCCTCTTCTGTAAGTCGACTTATTAAACCGGCGCAGGCGGCTACAGTTCCTTTATGTAGATATCCTTGAAGCGAACCTCCATCGGATCGCCGCGATGGACCTGAAGTGCAATCACGCCTTCCTTAGCGCCGTCCGGGTCGATGATATCACACGTTGTGTAGCCGTTTAGCACCATCTTGACGCTGTCGCCGATACAGGTGATCTCATATTCGTTCCAGTCGCCCTGCTTTGACGCGGCGTGTATCGCCTGCTGTTCGGCAATGGGCAGAGCCTTCCAGTAATCCATCTTGCCGCGTTTCTTTTCCTCGTAGAGCATACCGAAATAAGTTTGCGTCGCCACATCGGCCTGGTAACCTTTTACCACATAGTCATCGGCCTGCTCGCTGCGAAACTGGATGCCGCTGTTATGATTGCGAAGTTTGACCTTGACCCGCAGAATGAAATCGCTGTAACTCTTTTCGGTCGCCAGAAAGCTATTCTGCTCGATGGCGTTACCTTCCGTCGAGCCGAGGATCACACCATCGACAACCGTCCACAATCGCATATCGCCGGACCAGCTGGCCAGATCCTCGCCATCGAACAGCCGCACAAATCCATCGTCAATCTCCGCTTCGCCCTGACCAGCCCCATTCGAGCCGCCGCACCCCGCCATTAAACCGCAAACCGCCAATAATCCCAATATCATGCTCATTCGATACGTCATTTCCGTTTTCCTTTCCTGAAAAGTTGCCATCACAAAACCACCGCCTCGTATCTTCTTTCAAAGAACACGCAATAATACGGGCAAAAACGCCGTCCTGCCACATGGCTGCGGCTTGGGCTGAAAGCTATCATAACCGCCCAAGCCGCAACGTCAAGTTATTGACTAAATCCACCGGCTGTGGTACGGTAAATTACTCAAACTGCCCGTTTTTTCAAAACGGACCGGTTTGAGAGTCGATAGTCGTTAGTCTTTAGTATTTAGTCAGTCGAAGCCGACTTCGTCGGCAATTAGTTAAAGTTCTTAATTATAAGGAGCGATGCACAATGCGATTCGGACTAAATCTTCTCGTTTACACGGCAGCCTTTTCCGCCGACCAGATCGACCTCGTCAAAAAGGTCGCTGACATGGGCTACGACGGCGTCGAGATTCTCTTCGCCGATCTGGACATCCTCGACCCAGCCGCCACCCGCCAGGCATGTGAAAAGGCCGGCGTAGGCGTCACCTCGTGTGCCATCCTCATGCCCGGTACCAGCATTACCAGCCCCGAAGCCGACGAGCGCGCCGCTGGGATCGAGCGACTCAAACGCGTCGTCGATATCTCCGCGGAAATGGGCTCTAAGACCGTCGCCGGTCCGCTCTACGCACCCGTCCGGCAACTGACCGGTATGGCCCGGACCGACGATGAGTGGAAATGGGGCGTCGAAGGCCTGCGTGCCGCCGGCGAACATGCCAAAAAGTCCGGCATCGCATTGGCGGTCGAACCCTTAAATCGCTTCGAGACCCATTTCCTCAATACCATCGCCGACAGCGTAAAGTTTGTCGAAGCGGTCGGGCTGGACAATGTAAAAATCCAGGTCGATACCTTCCACGCCAACATCGAAGAAAAGAACACGCCGGATGCCATCCGCGCCGCTGGTGCGAACATCGGCCACTTCCACGCCTCCGAAAGCGACCGCGGCGTACTCGGGACCGGACAGGTCTCATGGCAGGAATGCTTCGCCGCCCTGAGCGATGTCGGTTACGACGGCTGGGTGACTATCGAGAGCTTCGCTATCGGCATACTGGACCTGTGTGCAGCGGCATGTATCTGGCGACCAATCTATGAATCCGCAGACGACCTCGCCGTAAAGGGCCTGGCATTCATGAAGTCAATGGCCAGGGCGAACTAAAATACCGCGGACGATTGCGGGCAATATTCTGTTTACTGTAATGGAGGATGAATCATGTTAAAGCGACTGACAACCCTGGGATTGGCGAGTCTCTGTCTTGTGTGCGCGATCGCACAGAGTAGCGAACCGCTCGTCTTTGAGAAGCAAAAACTAAACGACCTGACCTATGAGTCCGCATGTGCCGCCGACCTCAACAACGACGGCAAGCTCGACATCGTCTGCGGCGAATACTGGTACCCGGGGCCGCGATTTAAAAAAAGCCACAAGATGTGCGAACTGTTAGCCGAAAGAGACTATTTTGACGACTTCGGCGTCTACCCAATGGACGTAAACGGCGACGGATACATCGACATCGTCAGCGGCGGCTGGTTCGGCAAGATATTGACATGGCGCGAAAACCCCAAGGGCAAATCCGTACTCTGGAAAATCCACGAGATCGAACAGGTTGGCAGTATCGAACGACCGTGCTTCTGGGATGTCGACGGCGACGGCTTTGTCGAAGTTATTCCGAATCTGCCCAAGGGACCGCTCATCGCCTTTCAACTTGTCCGCGATGCAAAGGGCAAAGGCACCGGCGTCTTTAAGCGCCATGAGATATCACCCGAGTTTCAGGGCCACGGATTAGGTTTCGGCGATATCAACGGCGACGGGCGAGGCGACTTCATCGTCGCCAAGGGCTGGTACCAGGCACCCGCCAAACCCTTCAAGCAAAGCTGGACCTGGCACCCCGAATTCGAGCTGGGCCGCGCAAGCGTACCAATGCCCGTCTTCGACGTTGACGGCGACGGCAAAAACGACATCCTCGTCGGAATGGGCCACGATTACGGCCTGGCATGGTGGCAGCAGGGCAAAAACCAGAAATGGACAAAGCATGACATCGAAACCACCCGCTCCCAGTACCACGAAATGAGACTGGCCGACCTCGACAAAGACGGCCAACCCGAACTCGTCACCGGCAAACGCTACTACGCCCACGGCGGAAAGGATGCCGGCGCCGAAGATCCGGTAGGCCTGTATTATTTTGCGCTCCAGCCGGGCAAGTCCAAAGGTGTGACAATCGATTACGGTCCGCCCGGCAAGGCAAGCGGTGCAGGCATCTACATGTGGATAGCCGATCTTGACGGAAACGGATTCGACGATATCGTCGCGCCCGGCAAAGAGGGCCTCTACCTCTTCTGGAACCAGGGCCCGGTAAAATCCGAGCACCCGCACCAGCACTAAGGGAGCCAGACCCGGTATTACCAGCGAGAAAGCCCGCGTTAGTGTTTGAGGGCGGAGCAGGGATATTATTCAATCTAAGCAGGAGTTATTTGTGTACAACCGAAGAAGTTTCCTGAAAATGACAGGTCTTGCAGCCATAACGGCTATCCTCCCGCTGCGGGCGGCTGATAAAAAAAAGCGGCCTAATATCCTGCTGATCCTCTCGGACGATATGGGTTACAGCGATCTCGGCTGTATGGGTGGCGATGCGGAGACGCCGAATATTGACGCCCTGGCAGCAAATGGCCTGCTGTTTACCGATTTTTATAATAACGCAAAGTGCGCTCCGACGCGGGCATCGCTGATGACGGGGCTTTCCTGCCAGAAGATACACGCCCATCACAGCGCAGGCAATGTGATCGAGCATGGCGGTGTAACGATCGCCGAGGTGCTAAAGGGCGATTACAAAAACCTGATGATCGACAAATGGCATATCAACCCCAGGCCCGAGGAGGTCGGCTTCGAGCGGGTATTCGGCAGCCCGTTGGGTGCTATCTACTACTGGCCCGAGGACAAGGACCCCAAGATCCGCATCGATGACCGGGCCTATACCAAGGCGGATATGACCGTCCCGATCGAGAGGTGGTATCTCACCGTCGAGGATACCAATTACGCGATAAAGTTCCTGGCCGAAGAGGTCGTAGATAAAGGCAAGAGCAAGCCGTTCTTTATGTACTACGCTCCGCACAATCCCCACTGGCCGCTGCAGGCGCTGCCGGAGGACATTAAGAAATACGAAAACACCTTCCTCGACGGAACCGATGCCGCGCGGAAGAGACGATACGACCGCATGGTCAAAAAGGGCCTGATCGACCCTGCCCATTGCCGGCTGGCGGACCTGGAAACCGGTGTGCCATCCTGGGACGAGATGAACGAAGAGGACAAAAAATATTATTCCCGCGTCCTCGCCATTCATACGGCGATGGTCGACAGAATGGACCGGGAGTTAGGCAGGCTGTTTGACTATCTGAAGGCCAACGACCTGTTCGATAATACGGTGATAATCTTTACCAACGACAATGGCGCCAGCGCTGAGGGTAAGCCGACCGTTCAGCCCCCTGGCAGGCAGCTCGGCGAAAGGGGTACTCGCAGCCGCCTCAACGGTGTCGGGGCCTCCGTCTGCAATGTGCCGCTTCGCAAATACAAATCCACCCTGATGGAAGGCGGGGCATGTACTCCGATGATATTCCACTGGCCGGACGGCATAGGCACACCCGGCAGGCGGTGCCACCAGGTCGGCCACGTTTATGACATTATGCCCACGATCCTCGATATCACCGGGAGCGACTATCCTACAAGGTATGGGGGTCGCAACATCAAGCCGCTGGACGGGATAAGCCTTTTGCCCGCCATCAGGGGCGAAAAGCCGGTCAAGAGGACGATCTGCTGGCACTATGAGGGGTGGCTCGCCGTCAGGTCGGGAAATTACAAGGCGACAATGCAGCTTCCTCGCGGCGATAAGCCCCTGGAGCCATGGAAACTCTACAATCTCGCCGCCGACAGAAGCGAAACAAACGATATCGCTCATCTGCACCCGGAGATCGTAAAGGAGATGGAAAAAAACTGGAAAAAGTGGAACGCTCGCGCTGGCGGAATACCCAAAGAAGAGATGAAATTTTAGAAAAAGCACTCTGATAAGGCTTAATATGCAAAGCAGAAGAGATTTCCTGAAGACTGTAGCGGCTGGGGCTGTGGCGATGAGTTTTGCCGCCCCTGCGATCACTACGGCTGCCAATAATAAAAAGCGGCCCAACGTTATCCTCATCATGGCCGACGATATGGGTTACGAATGCGTTGGCGCTAACGGATGCACCTCTTACAAGACACCCAATCTCGACCGGATGGCCCGCAGCGGCGTTCGGTTCGAGCATTGTTATTCCCAGCCGATCTGTTCGCCTTCGCGCGTGCAGATCATGACGGGGATCTATAACAACAGAAACTATACTCAGTGGGGCACGCTGCCAAAGACGGAGACGACGTTCGGGCATATTATGCAAAGAGCGGGATATGCAACCGCCTGCGCGGGCAAGTGGCAGCTCAGTAATGACGGCGTAACGGCGAAGAAGGCGGGTTTCGACGAGACCTGCATGTGGGCCTACGGATTCGATCTCGAAGGTTTTAAGCTCAAGTACCCTCTGGATACACCGGACAATTACTATTATAATCCGAACAAGCCGTCGGAAAGATACTATTGCATCGTGGACGACCGGCCCCACATGACATCACGCTACTGGCGTCCGTGCGTCCTGCGAAACGGCAGGCTTGTCCCGACTACCTTTGACGATTACGCACCCGATATCTGCACGGATTTTCTGGTCGATTTTATCGAATCGCAAAAGGCCGAGCCATTCTTTATATATTACCCGATGATCCTCACACACGGCCCTAACGTGCCGACGCCGGATTCCAAAGGCGTTAAAGAAATGCTCCCAGCCCAAAAGCTCAAGAGCGACAAGAAGTATTTTAAGGATATGGTCGAATACGCCGACAAGCTGGTCGGCAGGATACTCGACAAATTAGAGCACCTCGGTATTCGCGATAATACGATCGTGATGTTCACCGGCGACAACGGGACGATACACGGCATTGAAACCCAAACCGAGGACGGGACGATTACCGGTGGCAAGGGGATGACGACCAATGCCGGGACGCATGTGCCGCTGATAACAAGCTGGCGGGGCCTGAATGCAAAGGGCGCAGACTGTGGCGATCTCGTGGACTTCAGTGACTTCTTTATGACGATCGCCCATGCCAGCGGAGCGACATTGCCCGAAGGGACTGAACTCGACGGGCACAGTTTTCTACCTCAGATCTGCGGCAAAAAAAGCTATCCCCGTCAATACGTAGTCGCCGAGCGGGATTGGGTATTCTGTCATTACGACAAGAATCCGAGTAGCGCCATGCCCAATCCGAAATTTCCGCGAGCCAGGTTCGCACGCGACAAGCGACTAAAGCTCTACGATAACGGCAGGCTTTACGATGTGAGCAAAGACCCCCTTGAAGAGCATATTATCGACCGCGACAAGTGGCCTGAGAAGCGCCGGCAGTTGCAGGAGGTCCTCAATTCGATGTATGTAAAGCCCGATTTTTATACGCAGGGCGGGGTTACCCGGGAAAATAACCTAAAATGAGCCTAAACCATTTGCAGAACAAAAACTTAAAACAGTTGCCGGCGTTGCCGGCTTCGACCGACTAAATACTGAATACTAACGACTATAAAAAAGGAGAAATAACAATGGAGACATGGAACCGTAACATCAGGATGCTAACTGCGGTACTGATCCTCATCGCCCTTGTCGGCTCGCTGCCAACGCAGGCAATTGCCAAATCCACTTCAACCCAGCCGAATATCGTTCTGCTCTTTGCCGATGACGTCGGCTATGGCGACCTTAGCTGTTACGGCCACCCGACCATCAAGACGCCCAGCCTTGATAAGCTGGCCGGGGAGGGCCTGCGGCTTACGTCGTTTTACTCCGCAACATCCTGTGTGCCTGCGAGGACCCAGCTAATGCTCGGACGCTATCTGTCTCGCGTCAACCTCGGCAAGACCGGCGCCGGCGGCGACGGCGGCATCCCGGACAGCGAAGTTACCCTCGCCCAGGCCCTCAAGAAGGTCGGCTATCGAACAGCCATGATGGGCAAGTGGCACCTTGGTTATCAGAAGAACGAGTCGCTGCCCGTCGGCAAGGGTTTCGACTACTGGTTCGGCCTGCCCTATTCCAACGATATGCAAAAGCCGTGGGTAAATACCGATGTGCCCCTGTGGCTTTATGAGAATACGAAAAGGATCGAATATCCGGTCGATCAGGACACCCTGACGATACGGTACACGGAACATGCGGTTGACTTCATTCGCGAATCGAAAGACGGGCCGTTCTTTTTGTACCTGGCCTATTCGATGGCCCATCTGCCCATCCATGCCGACGAAAATTTCAGAGGCAAGTCGCGGGCCGGGCTTTTAGGTGATGTCATCGAGACCATCGACTGGTCCGTCGACCAGATCACACGAACACTTCGCCAGACGGGTAACGACAAAAATACGATCGTGATCTTTGCAAGTGACAACGGCCCGTGGCTCAACCTCCCCGAACGTATGCTCCAGGGCGGCGTATTGCCCTGGCACGCCGGTTTCCCCGGCCATCTCAAGGGACAAAAACACACCACTTACGAAGGCGGCCCGCGCGTACCGTGCATTATTCGCTGGCCCGGACAGATAAAGGCGGGGCGGACCTCGGCTGAGATCGCCACGGGCATGGACCTTTACGTAACCCTGGTCAAGGCCGGGGGCGGCAAGCTGCCGAACCATCCCGTAGACGGCCACGATCTGGGCCCGTTTTTGAAAGGCCGGACAAAATCCTCTCCAAGCCAGAGCTATATCTACTACAAGGGAGGCAAAGGTCAGGCCGAAGGGATTCGGGTAGGTTCGTGGAAGTTGCGAACGATCGAAGGAACGGAACTTTTCAATCTCGACATAGACCCATCCGAGCGTTTCAACCGGGCCGAAGAAAGACCGGACCTCGTAAGGGAACTGACAAAACGCATGGAAGATGAAGCCAAAAAAATAGCCAATGACAAATAATGCAAATTAAAGGTACCCGGTACATTTAATTCCTGTTAGTCGACCACACGGCAAAGGGCCTGTGTCCCGAGCCTGCCAAGACCGGCTTTTTGGGCCTGCTTAAACAACCCCTGCGCAAGCTTCGCCCCAGCCAGATCACAACCCGCCTCTTCGGCAAGCTCCATCGCCAGACGCAGATCCTTGCTCAAAAGATCGATCATAAAACCCGGATCCAGATCGCCGCCTACGATCTTGGGGCCAAGATTCTTCAATGCCCACGAACCCCCGGCACCCGACGAGACAACATCGACCATTATACCGGGGTCAAGACCGGCACCCTTCGCAAGCGATATCCCCTCACAGCATGCCAGCATGTGCAGAGCGCAGAATAGCTGGTTGCACGCCTTCGCCGTCTGGCCCATACCGACGGAGCCGACCCGAACGACTTTCGACCCCAACACCTCAAGTAGCGGAAGGCACCTGGCGAACACCGCCTCATCGCCGCCGGCCATAATAGCCAACGTCCCCTGCCTCGCCCCGACATCCCCTCCCGACACGGGCGCATCGAGATAGTCGACCTGTTTTTCTTTCAGCCGTGCCGCAAATTCGCGAGTCGCCCGCGGCGAGATCGTGCTGTTATCGACAACGATCAGCCCCGCCCCAGCCCCGTCGCTAATACCGCCGGCGCCGAAAATAACATCCTCAACATCCGGCGTATCGGGGACATTGATAAACACGACCTCACTGCTGGCGGCGACCTCACTCGAGGAACGGCAAACCGCCGCGCCATCCGCCGCCAACGGATCGCACCGGCTTAAAGTGCGGCTGAAAACAGAAAGATCATGCCCGGCCCTGAGCAGATTGCCTGCCATGGGAAGGCCCATTATCCCGATACCAATATAACCAATTCTCATGCCGATCGTCCTCTCGTAATCGTGCCCAATATCCAATGTTATAAACCACAAAACCGCTTCGTTCCACGAAGGGGCAATCCTCACCAATAGTAAATAGTAAATAGTAAATGGTAAATTACAACCCTCCGCCCCACCATAATACGCATCCCAGCGAGACTTGCAACACTTTGAACTCGTAAACACACCGAAAACCGGCCAACCGCATTTCTAAAGCCTGTTTTTTTCATTGACTTTTCCGCAAAAACCCTTTATTTTATGGCAGCAAAACAACGTCAATAATTTCAAGAGGACCGAATTATGGCTAAAAAGTCTGATAGCAGGGCGGTGGTGGGATCGGCCTTGAGTCCTGCGATGCTTTTGAAGATGGGGGTGTTGGGAAAGATTCCGCCGCCCGATAAGGATTTTCGCCCGGACGGCGCCTGGGCAAACACTTACCGCATTTGCACCTGCCACGGGTATCTACACGAAAACAACGACAATCCCGGATTCCTGCGAATCAGCCGAACCGGGCCAAAGGGCAAGGCCGACTTTTCCCTGAGTGTCCTACAAAAAATCGTCCACGATGACGCCGCGGTCTGTCTGTCAGAGGCCGAGATGAGTTGCGCAACCGACCGGTCCGCGACGCTTCGGTCATGGAAGATGTCAAGCCGCTTCCTCGATCATGATGAAAAGATTGTCGGCGAACTGACCGACGAGCAAGACGGGCGCGTTAAAGGAGGGGCGATCAGGATAAAGACCTCCAGCGGGACTTTCGATCGCAAAACAGGCGGGCCCGTAACATCGGACTGGGATATGTTCGAGGCGGTCCAGAGGATGGAATTTGACGTCAGCCGCCCGGTCAGGTTCAATCTCTTAGAGGGCCTTACCCTTAACAAGGGCGAGCAGAAGCTGCGGTATCGGGGCATATACACATTCAAATCCGGCGATGGCCGGCAAACGCTGCACTGGTTTACGCAAATAGGCCACGGCGTCCTGCCATACGACTACTACCTCGACCGATACCACCGGCTGGTATTGGTAATTACGGGGCCGCGAAGCTACATCCTCGACGACAACGCCGAGGACATCGTTGACACACACCGCAAAGAGAAGCTAAGGCAATACCGACAAAAGCTGGAAAAGATGACGGGAGGTAAGCGATCATGAATACGAACACCAGATCAGATATGCCGATTGGTTCGATGGATCGCCGAGGGTTCCTGAAGTTCGCGGGAGCGGCTTCGATCGCGATTGCCGGAGCGCCCGGCTGGCTCGGCGCCGCGAATAAAGACGCAAAACCAAAGAATATCCTGATAATCGCAACCGACCAGCAGCACATCGACACGATCGCGGCATCCGGCTGTGGGGATGTAAAGACCCCCGCCCTCGACCGCCTGAAAGAACGCGGCTTTAGTTTCAAGCTCTCATACACCAACAACCCGGTATGCAGCCCCGCCCGTGCGGCAATATTCACAGGCAGAACATCGAGCGAAACGGGTGTCTACAAAAACGGCATCCCCGTCCGCACGCCAATACCCAATCTCGGGCAGTGGCTCAGCGAAAAAACCGGCTACGAAACCGTTTATGCAGGCAAGTGGCATGTGCCCTCCACTTTCACAACGTTCATACCCGGCTTTAAGGTCATCACGACGGGCATCGGCGGCCAGGGCAACGTCTGCGATACCAACATATCAAAGGCCTGCCGGGCATATCTGCAAAACCGATCGAAGGCAAGGGGGCTGCTTATGGTCGCATCGTTCCTCCAGCCGCACGATATCTGCGAATGGCTGAGGATCAACACCGAAGTACCGGACGAGTTTCGCTATCCGGAAATCGCCAATGATCTCCCCGAACTGCCCGACAACTTCGAGTATGACACCAACGAGCCCGAGGGGATCAGACGCACCCGCATGACAAGGGAAGGGGTCAAGGGCAACTGGACTAAGCAGCACTGGCGCTATTACCGCTGGAGCTACTATCGCCACATCGAGATCGTCGACGCCGAGATCGGACGACTTTTGGATTCACTGGATGATTTCGGATACGCCGGCGATACGATGATCATACTGACCTCCGACCACGGCGAGGGCATGGGCCATCATCAGTGGGTTCGCAAGAGCACACTCTACGACGAAGGGGTGAGCGTGCCGCTGCTGATCAGTTGGCCTAGGCACATCGGCCTCGACAAAACCAACAGCAACGACCTTGTTTCGGGTCTTGATATCATGCCGACGATCTGCGACTACGTCGGCATCGAGCCGCCGGCGAATATGCGGGGCGAAAGTCTCCGCGGCATCCTCGAGGGCAAAACCGGTCTCGAACGCGAATTTATCGTCAGCGAATCCAACAGTAACGCCGGCAGAATGGTGCGAACGAAGCGTTACAAGTATATCTCCTACGTCGAAGATCCCGTCGAGCAGCTTTTTGATATGGAAAACGACCCCGGCGAGACGAAAAACTTAGCCGGCGTCAAACGCTACGCCTCGGCGCTCAGGGAGCACCGCCAAATACTCCATGAATGGGAAAGCAGTCTCGATGTCGCACCGAACGTTCCCGATGTTGACCTGTGGCGGCGACAACTGCAATCAAGGGCGCGGGCTTAACGCTTTTTGCCGGAAGGGATCGGCATAAAACACATTCGGACAGATTCGAGAGATGGATATGAGCGACTCAGGCGACAATTTTCAGGCTGAAACGAAATATCATCGGGACCGGATGTCAGAGGGCAAGCGTAAATGGTCGAGTCCGCCGCCGCTTTATAAGGAATATCCGGACAGCGAAAAGGTCAAGCTGCCCCCGGCGATTCCGCCCAGCGACATGAGCCTGTACGAGTCGATAAAGAAGCGAAAGAGTATTCGCAGTTTCAAAGACGAGCCCTTGAGCAGAGAATATTTTTCGTATCTCCTGTGGGCTTCGACGGGAATCTGCCGGTTCCAGGGTAGCTACCCTTACCGAACCGTACCGTCTGCGGGGGCCCTGTATCCCATCGAGACATACGTAGTGGTCAACAATGTCGGCGGCATAGCCGAGGGGGTCTATCATTACTCGGTCAAGAGCCACGAATTGGAAACGCTGAAAACCGGCGACTTTGGCGCCAGCGCAGCGCGGGCGGCCCTGGATCAGGAAATGTGTGCCGAGGCGGCTGTGGTGTTTATCTGGACCGCAATGTTCGAGAGGTCCAGACACAAATACGGCCAGCGGGCCTACCGCTACATCTATCTCGATGCCGGACACATCGGCGAAAATCTCGCCTTAGCCGCTTCGAGCCTTGGCCTGGGATGCTGCCATATCGGGGCGATATACGATGACGAAGCGAACAACATCGTTAATGTCGATGGCACGGAGGAAAGCGTGATCTACATGGCAGTGGTCGGGCTTGCCGATTAGGAGATGTTATCCCGGCACGTGGCTTAGCCGGTACTATCCGGACCTGCGAATCAGGCGGCGCTATCTCGGTCTGCGGCACAATAAAAAGATGATGATAGCGGTGACAACAACAATCGTCAGCACCTCACCGGGACCAAGCAGAACGGCTATCACGCTGAATACACCTTCCAGTTTATGTTAGAGACCTCTGAAAACTATGACACCCTTGCTATGGTCGTTGTTTTTGGAACAAAAACAACCCTGACAATAGGTTACACCCTGTTTTTCAGGGAACCCGTTATTAATTCCAACAGACATCAACAAAATCTGACGCCGAAACAGAACTTGACGGAGATGATTATACCACCGAATTACCGCTGTGCCAATACCAAACCCCGGCAAAGCGGGTTTATGTGCCGGCTTTTCCGGCGGCTGTCGGGGTGTTTCTGGTCGTGAGGTATTTTGTGAGGATTTTCAGTAATATCCTCTGATCGATGGGCTTTGCCAGATACGCATCACAGCCGGCGTCGAGACACTTCTTGTCGTCGCCTTTCATGGCGTTGGCGGTAAGAGCGACAATAGGGGTCGTGATCTGCTGCTCTCGGATCTGCTCTGTGGCCTCATAGCCATTGAGATGCGGCATCTGGATGTCCATAAGGATCATGTCGAACGTACCGGAGATCGCCTTTTGCACCGCCTGATTGCCGTCTTCGACTATCGTCACTATCAGCCCTAATCGTTCGAGAAGAACCTTCATGAGCATCTGGTTTGTGGGGCAGTCCTCGGCAACCAGTATGTGCCCGAAAAGCTCTGTCTCCTGTCCTGTTTTGCCCGCACTGCCGGATTCGGACTGGTAATGCCCTTGAAGGTGGGGCGTCGAATCGAGATCGACAGCCGGCGGTATCGCCAGCGAAAAGACCGAGCCTTCTCCCTCCCGGCTGGTTAAGGAAACGGTTCCTCCGAGAAGTTTGGCCAATTGCCTGGTGATAGCCAGCCCAAGCCCTGTCCCCTCGTATCTTCTTGATGCGCTTCCGTCGGCCTGTGTGAATAAATCGAATACATCCTGCTGACTGTCTTCGGGAATACCGATGCCGGTATCTTCGACATCGAACTGAAGCATCGGGCCCGTATCGGTCCGGCAAACGGAGACGGTCAGATGGACGTGTCCCTGTTCCGTAAACTTTATGGCATTATTTATGAGATTGATCAGGCATTGTCGCAGGCGGTCCGGATCGGTACGAATCGTTTCCGGCAGACTCTTTGCAGTATTCAATTCGAAATCGAGCCCCTTTTCAAAAGCCAGCGGCCGCATCAGCGATTCTATACCGTCGAGCAGCTTTCCAAGCGAGCAACTGACAATGTCGACGTCGAGCCGGCCGGCCTCGATCTTTGAAAAGTCCAGAATGTCATTAATGAGGCCGAGCAAGCCATGGCCGGATTGCCTTATCAGACTAACATAATCCTTTTGCTCCCCGGTGAGACTCTCGCCGGCCAGCAAGTCGCTAAAACCGAGGATAGCGTTCATAGGGGTGCGGATTTCGTGGCTCATATTGGCGAGAAACTGGCTCTTGGTCCGGTTTGCCGTCTGGGCGGCTAACATCGCGCCGCGCAGCTCTTCCTGGATCGCCTTTCGCTGGATGGCATGCCTGATGGCCCGAACGAGGGTGTACTCCAGGGACTTGCCCTTGGTAAGGTAGTCATCGGCGCCGGCCTTTATGGCCTTTAGCCCGGTCTCCTCGTCATCCAGGCCGGTCAGAACAACAATAGGAACGTCGGGGTCTGCCCTATACGCCTGCTTGACGGTATCGACTCCGCTGCTGTCCGGCAGCCCCAGGTCCAGCAAAAGCACTTCGGCGTTTCCCTTTTTCAAGAGTTCCAGGCCCTGTTCCAGATCGGACGCGGTCTCGACGGCAAAGTCCACGGGCTGACGCGAATTCTTAAGCGTCAACTCGACCAGACGGCGATCGCCGCGGTCATCGTCTATGATCAAAATATTTATCAGTTGCCTGCTCATTACACCTGCCCTACGGGCACCCTTCTGCAAATGGTGAACCAGTAACCTTCAAGCTGGGCAAAAACTTCCTGGAACCCCTGAAGGGTTACGGGTTTCTTGATATATCCGGAGGCGTGCAGCTTGTACGTCTCGATAATATCCTGATCGGAATCCGAAGTGGTAAGGATGACCACCGGGATCGTGTCAAGCCGGCTATCCGCTTTTATGCGTTTGAGAAACTCTTTGCCGCCCATACCCGGCATGTTCAGATCCAGCAGGATCAAGTCCGGCATGGGATGGTCGCCGTCGCCGGTCTTGCTGGACGCGAGGTACTTGAGAGCATTTTCACCACTGTCGGCGATGAAGATCTCATTGCTGATCTGCTGCTTGGCGAGGGAGTTTTTGATCAATTTCTGGTCGCCCAGATCGTCTTCCACCAAAAGAATGTTTACTGCCTTTAGGTCCTGCATTTTATCTCCTTTCAATATCTGTTTACGTTTTTCGTTTTTAAGTTTTCATGATACCGCTTCGGCGAGTTGCTTTGCCGCTGGGAGTGTAAAGTACGCGGTGGTACCCTGTCCCGGTTCGGATTCGACGCCGATCTGTCCATTCTGCCTTTCGACGATCTTTTTGCAGACCGCCAGGCCTATCCCCGTCCCCTCATACTCCTGGCGGGAATGGAGTCGTTTGAACATCTTGAAGATGGCCTCATGAAATTCGTCCTTGATCCCGATACCGTTATCGCGGACCTCGACCCTTACCTCATCGTCGCCGGTCTGTTCGGCTGAGATCTCTATATGGGGCGAGGTGTCCGGTTTTCGATACCTGATCGCATTGGTTATAAGATTCTGGAGCAGTTGCCTTACCGCAGCGGGGCTCGAACTTACCACCGGCAAAGACGGAGCAACCCCGATCTCGGCACCGGTTTCCTCGATGAGTTCGGCAATTTCCAGTTCCTGCAACTGCTGGGCGACCTCGTTGAGGTCAACGGTCTCGGCCTCTGTCTCGTCGCTGCTTATCCCGGAGAAGACCAGCAGGCCTGCGATCATTAGTGTCATTCTTCCGGCACCGTCGATCATAAGTTCCGTATTCTCGCTAACATCTT
>DAOVVQ010000086.1 GCA_030637065.1 Planctomycetota bacterium | reverse complement strand
GGCGTTGATCCCGGGCACATCGGAGCCGCGAAGCGAAATGATATAGGGCAGCCGCCGAGCCGTTCGCCAGGTAAGGACACCGGTCGGAAAGCCGAAGAAGGCGTGTGCAAGGTCATAGCTGTTCCTGTCGAGCAGTTCCCTGTGCAGACTGTACGCCCGCCTCATCCACCGCAGGACCTCCCATCGCGTCCAGAAATGCAGCGACTTCTTCTCGGCGCCGACCAGGTAAAGCGTAATATTGTCGGCAAACCGCTCGACCCTGTTGCCGCTGTCGGGGTGCGACGCTATCAGGTCGATGTGTATATCGCTTCGTCCGGCGAACTGCCTGAGGATATTGCGACCGGCCAAACCGCCGCCGCCGCCAACAGGCGGATATTCGTAATTGAGCATAAGTACGTTCATAGGCTCCGCTACAGCTACACTACCGGCTGTCCCCGTCACTCTTTAGCTTGAAGATCACATGCGGACGGAACTGACTGGCCGCGATAGTGTAATTTTCCATGACAAATCTTCTAAACGGCTCCATCGCCTCAAAGCGTCCGGCCTCATCTTCCCATTGTTCAAGCATCTTTGCATAGCCGGTATTGTACTGGTTGATTATGTTTTCATTCGGCGGCAGAAACATTTTCTTTTGTGCCCCCATAACGCCCTTTGGAAGTTCAGGCCACAACTCAAGTTTCGGACGCCCGTCATAGGGAAAGTGGCTGTGCCGTGTGTCGACAATGAACTTTGGCGGCCTGGCCTTGAAACTGTCAAGTATGAGGGCGACCTCCTGCGAGAGTTTATTGGGGTGCTTGACGTGCATCTCGCTCTCGAATGCCTTTGGCGCGGTGCTCAATCTCTGTGCCTTTACATATATTCCCGGCACCCACCCCCAGACGTAGATCGTATCGTCCTCGGTACTGTTGGCGCGGATATATTCGCCTGCGACCTCCCACATTCCCTTTGCCTGGCTGTTGCGGCGTCTGGATACGTCGCCGAGTTTCTGCTGGTAACCGCGTCTTTTTAATGGCTCGGTATTGTATTTCTGGCCGGTAGCTACGACTATCGAGGTCCCGAACAATATCCGCCACGCCATTGCTGTCATGCAGATTACGGCGATAGCGGCTGTTAAGGTCCACTTGCCCTTGTAGACGGCGGCGGCCCGTTTTTCGCTGTAGAGCCAGACCAAATATGCGCCTAACATCGCAGCCGAAGCGGTCAGCGGAAGATAATACTGCTCGTACGGACGCGGACTTATCCAGATAAAGACCATGTCAAGGGCCCACCAGATGGCCATCAGCAAGACAAAACGATGCGTGCCCGCGCCAGCCTGGACCTGCTCGGCCTCCTGCCTTTTGATCAGTATCCGGCGGACCAGCATTGCACATCCGGCGATGATCGAGCCTAATGCCAGCGATATCGGCAGTATCAGCACAAGATAATAGCGAAGTACACCGGCGGCGTGCTTCTTGCTATCGACGGCGGCCCGACTGGCTACAAGATATCCCCCCCTCGGATTAGCCACCTTGACGACCTTCTTCCACACCCTCTCAGCGGCGTGATATACCTTCGCCGGATACTTCACAAACGGGGTGCTCCTGACGTACCCGCCCATGTCGAAAACGCAATCGTCTGCCGAGCCAGTAATCGTCCTCGATCCGACAAGTACGATCAATATCGAAGCGACGAATGCGGTGGCTATCAGCACCGCCCCGGCAACCCAGATCAAACGCCGCACCTGTCGCAGCCGGGCAATAGCGTCGGAGCGGAAAAACCATCGAAGGGCAAAATGGATTGCTGCCCCGACCAGAGTTACCACTATTGCACAAGCAAGCATGGTAGCCGGGATGCTGCCTGTGATGTGCTGGATTTGGCCCTGCCATGCGTAAAACATCAGCAGCGGCATGATGCCTGCAACCGCTCCGCCGACCAGCGACAGGACGTCCACCTCGAATTCGCGCCAGGGGCGCAGACGAAAGATCACCTGAACCAACAGGTATACGACCATCGCAATGACCACCGAGACACCGGTCGGTTTGAAATAGTATAAGTTGATGGCAAGGGCTCCGGCGATAAAAGTCCACCACCACGGACCCTTAAGCTGACGCAATATAAAACAACTCGCCACCGCGACCATACAGGCGACCATGAACTGCTCCTTGACATTGCCGAACTTCGCGATAAAAGGCGCCGAAAGATAAAACGACGCGATAAACACCGCAAAAACGGCTGCGAGCGAGCCAAACAGCTTTCGCATCGAGCAGAACATCAAAACCAGCGCGCCGATCTGCATAAATGTCTGAATGAGCTTCGGTCCGGCCTCGCTGAATCCGAATAACCGGACACCGATGACATTTACCAGGAGCGTAGCGGGCTGGGCGGAAGGGAACTCGTCAACGCCGATCTTTGCCCCCTTGATAATGTTCTGCGCCGAGTATACGTACGATCCGCTGTCAAACGGACCGGGGGAATTAAACTCGATGTACTTGCCAAGACAAAATGGGATGCCAGCCAGCACCGCTGCCGTGATGAAGACCGCTAATCGCCCGTCCTTTGCCGGGATGCGACTGTCACCGGCGGCCCTTTGTTCTGCAACACGCCGACGTTTACGACTCATCGCCACCCTCCACCGAAGAGACGCACTCTAATATAGTCTCGATCGCGTAAGTCGATCGCCCCTGCGATTCATGGTAGGTCCGCACGAGAATCTCTGCTAACAGCCCCATCAGAAGGAACTGGATCGAGGCTGTGACGAGCATCGCCGTCAGGACCAGGAGCGGATTGCGATTCATCGGCGTTGAGCTGACTGAAATGAACTTTTGATAAAGCACAGCCAGACCCGAGAGAAAAGCACTCAAGCCGGATAAAACGCCCAGCCCGCCAAAGACATAGATCGGCTTGGTCGAGAAAGAAGCGAGAAACTTGATCGTGATCAAGTCCAGCACGACCTTGAATGTGCGGCTCAGACCGTATTTCGCCACGCCAGCGGTTCTTGGCCGGTGATTAACCACCATTTCGGTAACTTTTTCGCCGCCCCAACTCGCAAGAGCGGGTATGAATCTGTGCATCTCGCCATAAAGCCGTATCTCCTTAAGAGATTCGGCCCGGTATGCCTTGAGCGTGCATCCGAAATCATGGAGTTTGACGCCGGTAATTCGCGCAATCAGCCAGTTCGCCATCCGCGAAGGAAGCGTGCGGGTAACTACGTTGTCAAATCTCTTTCTGCGCCAGCCGCTCACAATATCGTAACCCTCATCGAGCTTGTCGACGAGCTTGACAATATCCCGCGGATCGTTTTGGCCGTCAGCATCGAGGGGAACGATCACCTGACCCCGCGAAAGCTGAAAACCCGCAGACAGTGCCGCCGTCTGGCCAAAATTCTTCCTGAAACGCACGACTCGGACGTTTTTGTCGTTTTTCTGTATTTCAGCCAGAATCTCGAAGCTCTTGTCAGTGCTCCCATCGTCAATGAAGATTATCTCGCAGATGTACCTGTCCTGAACAACCCCCCTGATCTCGTCGTAAAGTTTGTTCAGGTTGCCTTCTTCATTGAAAACTGGCAAGACAATTGATAACTCGATACCGCTTTGCTCGGTCATAACTTACCCTTGTGGCTGTAATTTAGCTCTAAATTTTATCCGTTTAACTACTAATTATCAACTTCATTGTTGTAAAGACCTTAGCAGTATATACCGAAAACCCTATTGATAAAAAGAAAGGTTTTTGCTATTATTCATGTATCGGCAGGAAACTATCCTGATTACGTAGTAAACTCAAAGGAGATGGTAAAAAAATGAAATTAATCCGATGTTTTGCGTATGTGTCGATTCTTTTAGTGATATTGACGCTCCAGAGCGGCTGTGAGGAGGCCCAGAGGGTCCAGGATGCAGACCAAATAATAACAATAACTCCTGAAACTCTACAATCAGCCAAGCCGCAGGAACCAGCCAAAAAGGAGGCCCCAACGCCCGAAACGGCAAAAAAGGCAGCCCCTCTGCTTATAGTCGAAAACCCCGTTCATAATTTTGGTATCATTGAGCCGAGCGGAAAACATACTTGTGAATACAGGTTCAAAAATGCTGGAACTGCCACCCTGGTCATAAGCCAGATAAAATCGACCTGCGGCTGTACGGTTCCTCAGTTAAAAAAGAAGACGTACGAACCAGGAGAATCCGGCGTTGTAAAGGCCACTTATACCGCGTCAACCAGGCCAGCCAACATAGAAAAGCATCTGTACATTGTCAGCAACGACCCCGTAAAACCGCGGTTTGAACTGACGATCAAGGCCAAAATCGAGGTCAATTTCACAATCAGTCCGAGTGTCATGAATCTTTCACTCAGAGAGGACAACGCCGGCGCAGGGGCGATTACCATTACGAGCAAAAATGGCAAGCCATTTTCCATCAGGAGCTTTAATTCGACCGGCAACATTATCACCGCTGATTTTGACAGTGCCGCCAAGAGTTCCGAATTCGTGCTTACGACAAAAGTTGACGTCAAGAAACTGGCCCAAACGCTTAACGGCAGTATTATTGTCAATATTACAGGCGCCGGCAACGCACAACTGACGGCAAGATTTGCCTCGAAGTCGCTTTATGAAGTGTCAAATCCGAGGATAATCATTCAGGATGCGAAACCCGGCGAATCCATCGTACGCGAAGTGCTGGTTAAGGGCAACTACGAAGACGCCATCGAAATCGAATCTATCTCCTCGGAAAATAAATACATGAAGGTGATCGACCGGGAGGATTTGGGAAATCGTATTAAGCTGACAATCGAAGTTACCCCGCCGCCGCAGACTGCTACGACACGGCGTTATCTGACGGACAAATTGAATATCAGACTAAAGACCGGCGAGGTTTTGACTATTAGCTGTACCGGTTGGTACGCAAGATAACAGAAAGTGACAACACAAGTCAGGAAGATACGTGTTATGAAAAAAGTGGTATCTCTGCACTGCATCCTGTTATTGTGGGTCGGGTGTTTTTCCGTTAATGCCCAAAAAAAGGCTCCCACAACACCGCCGGATCCGTCGGGCCATCTCGCCGATACGACGGCCACGGTGTTTCTTACGGGCAATCTCCTTAGCACGCTAAAGCCCTGTGGCTGTACTGCAGAGCAATTAGGGGGTTTTGAGCGAAGAGCGGCTGTCCTGCAAAAAGCCCGCCCTGACAGCAGGTTTGTCATCGACACGGGAAATCTGCTCATTGCCCAAACGGACCAGGATATCATCAAATTCGGCATTATCATCCAGGCCATGTCCATGCTCGATTATGACCTTGTCAACATGGCGGCAGGCGATCTGAAAATCGCCAAAGAACTCGGCCTGCTCGACAACACGCCGTTTTCCGTGATCAGCTCCGCCGGCGAAGATGATAAGGTTCCCGTCCGGCACACAAAACAACTGAAGATCGGCAAAGAATCCATCCTGGTTACCGTTGCTACGGCAGACACGGATTTGGACCAAGCCCCACACATCAGGAAATTGTTCCCGAAAAAAACAGCCCAGCCGCAATTGAACATCCTGCTCCTGAGCAACTGCGACAACGCTATTGCAGACATCGCCGATATCGACATGGTTGACGTGGTCGTATGTCCGACGTTTTCCGACGAGCCGCGAATCGTCGAGAACAAAAAAACCGGACCGCTGACGATCTCCGTCGGTCGCCTGGGTAAATATGTCGGCAGGCTTGATATTGCGATCGTCGCCGGCGGCAAACCGAAGCTGGACTACTCCAGCGTCGCCATCGACGAAAAACTGCCGACCGATCCCGACCTGGCCGAGTTGTACAAGGATTACCAGTTCATGGTAGAGATGGAAAACCTGCTCGAACGCATCGAGCGAGTCCCGCCACCGGACGGCGCAGAATATGTCGGCTCCGAAACATGCGCGATGTGCCATGAAGACGAATATGAAAAATGGAGCTCCACACGCCACTCCCACGCATACCAGACACTCGCAGACGCAGGCTCCCAACACGACCCAGAATGCATCGAATGCCACGTCGTCGGCATGAACTACGAAACGGGATTTGTTTCGCAGGACAGCCCGAAGGACCTGCGAGATGTCGGCTGTGAAGTCTGCCACGGCCCCAGATCCCTGCATGTCAGCGCCGTGTCCTCTGACGAACCCAACCCCGAGCCGGCAATGCCCCTGTTTAAGTGCGGCCAGTGCCATACGCCTGAACACAGCCTCGGTTTTCAGGACCACGAGAAGCAATATCGTGCCGAAATCCGGCACTGGACGGAACAAAAAACCCGCACCACTGTCAAATAAGGTGTCACAAGGCGAACCTGGTTAAGTAACAAGCGTAGGTATTCCGATACTTGTAATGGCGCGTCATATTATTGACGACTATTTATCGTTTGCGGGTCCAACATGATACGAACATTAAAAATAACGAGTGTGCTGGCCTTGATCGCGGCATTGGGGGCGGCTGTTTTTGTGGGTTTATACGGCCTCAAGGGCGATTTAACCGTTGAAAGCTTTCTCGATGGGCCCGGTTTCATCGATGAATTCCGGAAGACAGCCAAGGCAATAGTGGCCCCGAAGGACAAGATTTCACCGCTGGTCAGGGAGGCAAAGCTCTTCGCCCTGAGAATCAACCCGCCACCGCCGCCCAAGCCGAAAACACCCGTTAAACCCAAAACTGCACCCACAAAGCCCGTTGCCAGGAATGCCGCGATACCGATTCCCAAGGCCACAAACATAAACACCACCTTCAAGGTTATTGCAACATGTCGCTATGACAGCAGTCCCGAAAAATCGCTGGCATTGCTGGAAATGGCTGCGGAAGGGCAGAAATGGTATCGACAGGGCGATAAAGTGGGGCACTTAACGATAAATGAGATAAAAGACGGCTCAATCGTTATGTTCAAAAATGGGCAGCATAACAGCAACGTTGATGTGGTTATGCCCAAGGTCGTATCACTGCTCAAGTCCGACGGAAACACCAAATACATCCCACCAACATCGAGTTCTCCGCCTGTGAGAGCTCTGCCAACGGTGACATCAAGGAAGCCGACCCCGTCGCGTACCCCCGGCAGAATCCCGACAGCAACAAGATCGACGCTGACGCGACCACCCGTCCCTGCGCAGCGGACCTACACGAGACCGAGCCTGCCAACCGTCAGGGTGCCCATGCCCCCTATCAGGAGACCTGCAACGGTCAAGCCACCTCAGCCAACGCCGCAGGAAAGAAAAAATGTGGTTGACGAGAATATCGAGGGCATAAAGAAAATCATGGCCGAATCCGGTCCTTCCGGGGCCCGAACTGCCGAAGAAATCGCAAAAGAACAAGAAACCTGGAACCAATTGCTCGAAATGCTCAAAGAAGAACGCACGAGCCTGGATAATGAACCTGCCAAGGAGTAATAGAGTCGGCCCCGACGAAGGCGTTTGTCAGTACTGATATACCACTTTTGGCCTGTGTTTTTGGCTTGTGTTTTCTTTCAGAGGGAACCACCTGAACTGACATTGGGGGAATGTCTTTTTTTAGGGCGGCAAGGGGGAACCTTTTGCCATCTGGCCTGTCTCATAAGTATGGTGATGCGCAGCAGTTGCGTTAGCAACAAACTTCGCAAAAAATGAGCAGTTCCCGCCTTATATATCCGATAAATAAGGCGGTGCAACCTGATTTTCCGGCACTTGTTTGTTTTCGGAGAGTCAGCGACGTTGTCTTCGGAGCAGTTAACAACGAATATGGAGCAGAATATGCAGTCAGGACCCGTTTATTATCGCAGAAAACACCGCTTTTTAGGGTTGTTTGTACTCGCAGTTACGTTTATTGCAGCATTTGGACATGTTTTATCAGCGGAGGAGAACGGTTCTCGCGAGAAGGCCATTCTTCGCAGCCGTGTATACAAATTCACCCATATCTCCAACTCGGAAGCGAAAAAGCACCTCGTAGCCTTGAATTTGGGAACCGACATCAATGAACTGCCGCAGAACGCCCTTATTGTGACGTCTGATAAGCCCTCCGACCTGACAAAAACGTCAAGCGTACTGCGTTTCATCGACTCAGCCGAAAAAAGGGAGATCAGAACCATCCTGATTGCCTCGGAGAAGCAGGAACTGCCCCAGATAAGCGAAATACCGGATAAAATTGACGACATCTTCATCTTGTCATTCCGTGATACTCCAGATAGCACCATGACCTCGGTAGCCCTTGTCGACATTCAGGATTCCAGGCTCATTGCGATTGCGAACGTCGATCTGCTTGACAGAATCGTCGAATCGCTTGAGAAGTTAGAGCCGGGAGCCGCGAAAGATGAGCCGGAGGCTGTGAAAGATAAGCCGGAAACAACCGAGACACCCATAATTCCTGAGCCGAAACCGTTGGCGATTGACACAACTAAGGCTGGGGTGACACCACCGTTGCCGAAGGCCGTAGATGCCGAGCCGAAGAAGCCAGAGGTGGACATAATGGATGTGATGGGCCTCCTGGACGAGGCAACCGGGCCGGATAAGACGGAAAAGCCAGTCGCCGGCAAGGTGGTTTTCGAGACGCAGCCGACCATGACCGCCAAAAAACCGACGCAGGAATTGCCGACACAGGAAGATTTCTTTGGAGATGAGCTTCTGGACGCCCTTGCCGAGGCTGGGGCGAAACCTCTGGAGGAAACATCGCGACCGCCGACTGCTGCCATAGAGACAGCGCCGCCTGTTGAACCGGTTATTGAGCCAGTTGTCGAGCCGATTAGAAAACCGGTTATTGAGCCTGTCAAACAGGCCCCGGAGACGAAAACCGAAATAGTCGGCCAGGCAAGTACCCCCCTGCCGCGCAGGCCTGTTGCAGCGGTAGCCAAGCCAGCCGCTAAGCCGATCCAGACGCCGACGACACAAACGAAACCGCAGGCTCCACCCATAAAAGAAACCGCCGCTGAGCCAACCCTGTCGCCGGAAGACCAGGCCGAGGTAAGCGCCCATCAGGCGGATATCAGCAAGTTGCTGCAGGCCCTGGCTCAGAGTGAGGCAGGCAAGCCCATACCAGAGCCAAAACCACCGAGGGCGATTGCGGAAACACCGGCTAAACCTGTCAAAGAAGAGCCGGTTGCGGCTAAAGCCAAACCAGGGCCGCCGCGTATCTCGCATGACGAACACATGGCACAGATGATAGCGGATCCGGAAAAGGAACTCGAGACGGTGCTGATACTTCCGGAAAAGGTTACCGTTCAGGCACTGATCGAACTGGTCGGCAAGCAATTGGGGCTCAACTACGTTTATGACGTTACGACCGTCAAGGGCGACGTTATGCTCAAGATCCACGATGGGAAGATAAAGGTCAAGGACGTTTACGCCCTTTTGGAATCGGTTTTGAAATTCAAGGCCCTGGTGATGGTCCGCCGGGGTAATCTTGTCATGATCCTTCCCACCTCACAGGCCCAGAATTATGACCCTACCATCATAACCAGCGTCGAGGACATCCGGCCCGGTGACGTAATCGTTACCAGCGTGTTTCACTTAGAGCACATAGCAACCGCCACTGCGGAAAACATGCTTACGAGAATGAAGCTGGGCGCACAAGGTTTTAATTCGATACCCGAAACCGGCACACTCGTTGTCACCGACTACGCTTATCGCATGGACAGGATCGAACAACTGCTCGATATGATCGACGTAGCCGGCGAGGAACGCAAGTTCCACTCCAGGATGCTCGAGTATATGATCGCCAGCAAGCTCGCCGGCAAGGTCGAAATACTCGCCAGGCAGCTCGGAACGATAGAGGTGACCATCGCGGCCTCGAAAGCGCCCACCGTTACAAGGATCGACCCGAGGACGAAGAAGCCCATTCCGGTTCCACCAAGCAGGACCCCAGCGACAGCGGTTAAAAAGGGCGTGTATGTCGACACGGATGACCGAACGAACCGGATCATAATGATCGGGATCAAAGACGATATCGATGTCCTCAACGACCTGATCGACAGCCTTGACGTTCCTCAGCAGGGCCTCAAGAGCGTCATGGAATATAAAATCAACTTTGTCGAGGCCGTCGAAGTCGTTAACGTCCTCAAGGAACTGGGGCTGATCCAGGTAAATGCCAGCGGAGGGACCAGCAGCGCCCGCCCGACGATAGCCAAGCCGCCAACGAGCGGAGGGGCCGGGGCCACGGAGGCCGCACAGATATCAATCAGGCTGGACTCGAATGCACTGCTGGTCAACGCCACCAGCGAGCAGCATTCGGCTATCAAGATGGTAATCTCTTATGTCGACGTTGCACAGGAGGACCGGGGGCTCATAAGGGAATATGAAATCCAGTTCGTAGATACCACTGAGATCATGGATACGCTCGGGGAATTGGGAATCATTGAAAGTACTTCGGCGCGGCGAACATCATCATCCTCGACCGCCAGGCCCACGGTCCCTGCCGCCAAGCCCGGAACACCGGCCAGCACCGCACCCAGACTAACCGGTGCCGCTGAGGATATAACCGCAGACCAGCCGCAGATCGCCATCCTGGAAGCAACTAACTCGCTGCTGGTAAAGGCAACCCCCGCCCAGCATGACGCAATCGCCATGATCATAGCACACGTCGACAGGGAACTCGACGAAGTGGTAACGCCTTATGTCATCTATGCACTTGAAAACCAGGACCCTGCAGAACTGGCCGATACCCTGAACGAGCTTATCCGGGAAACGACTACCGAAGTACCGAAAGACTCTAAGGTCCAGTCGAAACCTGTAGTCTCGGTCTCACAGGAAGAGGAACGAATAAAGATTATTCCTGATGTGGCAACCTATTCTCTGATCGTTTTTGCCAACAAGAAGAATCAACAGTGGATCAGTGCCCTTATCACGACGCTGGATGAATATCGTCCGCAGGTCCTCCTCGATGTTACGTTAGTTGAGATCAGCCAGGACAATGAGTTTAATTTTGATCTGGATATGGTTTCCAAGTTTCCCACCCTTGCGGAGGGCGGTTCAATGACATCGTTGACAAAAGCCGGTATTACAGGCGTCAGCGGGTTGCTTGAATCGTTCCCAGGCAATCGCATCACTGAGGCGAGCGTAACCAACGGCTCCGGTGTGGCATTCTACGCTGACAACCACATTCAGGCACTGCTCAAGCTCATGGACAAGAAGAGTTACGGTCGCATACTCGCAAGACCGTCTCTGTTGGTTAGAGACAATCAGGAAGGCCAAATCAAGGCCGAGAAAAAGATTTTTGTTGCTGAGGAGAAGACAAACGTCATCACTGGTGAGGGAGGAAATATCTCAACGGCTTCTGACATCCAGTTCAAAGACTATTCTTCCGGAGTTACACTTACCATAACACCGCATATAGCATCCGAAAAGCTTCTGCAACTGGATATTGTGCTGGATCGAACCGACTTTGTCACCGGGGCCGAGAAGACAGCCACGATAGGTGACAAGACTGTACCGAAGCCGCTCGATACCGTCAGCAGCAACGTCAGCACCTACGCAGTTGTTCCGGACGGAGCGACTATTATCCTTGGCGGGATAGAAACAATGACGCAGACAAAAATAGTTACTAAGATTCCACTTCTTGGAGACATTCCTTTAATTGGAACACTCTTTAGGGGAATAGATGAATCTGACGAGCAGAGCAAGCTTTACGTATTTGTGAAGGCAAATATCATACAGCCTGGCGATGAGCTAAGCGGAAAGTCGGATATTGAGGTCATCTCCCAGAAAAAGCGACGGGCTTTTGAAGAAGAGGAGAGGCTTTTCCAGAATCTCCAAACAATGCCTGGAGTTGAACCGGAGGTGCTTGATCCTCTTACGATCCTCGAAGACGATGACTATATCAGGGAATTACGAGATAAGAACAATAGCCAGGACACTGTTGTAGTGGAGGTAGAACTGGAGTAACGCCATAACGCAACGCGTGAATATTTTATCACGAAAATGCTTATTCGGCACAGCCGGAACCGAAGAAAAATGAAGAATCTGCTGATACAAACAGCCAAGCGAACCGGTATCATCAATGCCGATGCGCTGTCGAAATATCTTCAGGACAACGCCGAAGATACCCGTCGCTGCGACGAGTTGCTGTTGGCTTCGCCGGATTTTACGGAAGATGTGGTTTTGCGGCTCTTTGCCGAGACATTAGGTATGGAGTATCTCTCGGAAATCTCCTCCGGCGACGTCCCAGCCGAGTTCATCGAGTCTGTCCCAGCCACTTATGCCCAGCACCACTACCTCATCGGCGTTCGCAAGGACGACGATGGCGCTGAGCTTACCATTGCGATCGCAAAGCCGCTGGATACGAACATCGTTGACAACGTCTCGAAGATGGTCGGGATGCCCGTCAGGCCGGCCCTTGCCTCACGGGCGGCGATCACCTCGGCGATCGATATCGCTTACGAGCAGAAGAACATGGTCATCGAGGAAGTGGCCGAGGAGCTGGACGCACAGAATCTCGATCGCCTCGTCGACGAGGTCGCCTCCTCCGACGACCTGCTGGACGTTGTAAATCGCCCGCCGGTTATCCGGCTGGTGAACGACATACTGTTTCGCGCCCTGCAAATGCGGGCAAGCGATATCCACATACACCCCTACGAGACGAAGATCCAGATCCGCTACCGCGTCGACGGAATACTCTACGACACGCTGCCACTTAACCGAAACGTTCTGCCGCTGGTCATCTCGCGTATCAAGGTGATGGCTGGCATGGACATCGCCGAGCGGCGAATGCCCCAGGATGGCCGGTGCAGCGTCCGCGTCGGCCAGCG
>DAOVVQ010000131.1 GCA_030637065.1 Planctomycetota bacterium | reverse complement strand
TGAGGATCGCAGCATCAGGCTGTCGGAATTATCAGTATAAGGAGAATCATGGCTAAAGAAACGAAGATCTACGTTAGTCCTCTCGTTGAGCGAAACGCCTCGCGGCAGATGGCCGAGCTGTTCGGCCCAGCTAAAAAGTTCGGAACATGGCGAAGGCTCTGGCTCGAGCTTGCCCGGGCCCAGAAGAAGTTGGGGCTCGATATCAAGCAGACCCAGCTAAACCAGATGAAACGCAACCTTGACGATATCGATTATCGCAAGGCTGCCGCGTACGAGAAGAAGTTTCGACATGATGTGATGGCCCACGTTCACACGTTTGGCGATATCGCCCCGAAGGCGGCGCCTATCATTCACCTTGGTGCGACGAGTTGTTACGTGGGCGATAATGCCGACCTGATCATTATGCGCGAGGGTCTTTCGATCCTGGCGGGCAAGACCGCTTGTGTGATCGACCGTTTGGGCAGGTTCGCCCGCAGTCATCGCTCGATGCCGGCACTTGGTTTTACGCATTATCAGCCGGCCCAGCTTACGACCGTGGGCAAGCGGGCCAGTTTGTGGTGCTATGAGTTCGTGATGGACCTTAAGGAGATCGAGTATCGGATCGAGACGATGCCGTTCCGCGGGGTCAAGGGTACTACCGGCACGCAGGCCTCGTTTCTGTCGCTCTTTGGCGGCAGTGATGCGAAGGTCAGGCGGCTCGACGAGATGGTCGCAAAGGCCTTTGGCTTTAAGAATCGCTGCGCGGTGACCGGCCAGACCTATCAGCGAAAGATCGATATGCAGGTCGCAAATTCGCTGGCTGGTATCGCACAGTCGGCGCATAAGATGTGCAACGACGTTCGCCTGTTAGCTAATCTTAAGGAGATCGAAGAGCCGTTCGAGAAGTCGCAGATCGGTTCATCGGCGATGGCCTATAAGAGAAATCCGATGCGGTGCGAACGTGCGACGGGTCTTGCACGGCTGGTATTGAGCCTGGCGTCGAGTCCCGCGATGACCGCTTCGGAGCAGTGGCTCGAACGAACGCTGGACGACTCGTCCAACCGGCGGGTGGCGATCGCAGAGATATTTCTTGCCGTCGACGGGATACTCGAGATACTCATCAACGTCACCGGCGGCCTGGTCGTTTATCCGAAGGTGATCGCCGCACGCGTCAAGTCGGAATTGCCGTTCATGGCGACGGAGAATATTCTGATGGCGGCGGTCAAGGCCGGCGGAGACCGACAGCAGCTTCACGAAAAGATACGCGTTCATTCCCACGCCGCCGCGGCACAGGTTAAACAGTTGGGAAAGCATAACGACCTGATCGCAAGGCTAAAGGACGATGCTGCATTTGCAAAGGTCGACCTTGCCAAAGTGCTCAACGCCAAAAGTTACGTCGGGCGAGCGCCCCAGCAGGTCGACGAATTTATAAAAGACGAGATATCGCCCATTCGGCGAAAGTACCGCCAATGTCTCAGCCGAACGGTCGAACTTAAGGTGTAACAATTTTTCGATTTTAAATTTTATATTGTAGATTTTATATTGATTTTCATTTCGTGTCAGCGAGACCGCTGTTTTGTCGGGCCTGTTTTCTGTGAATTAAGGTTTTTTTATGTCTTTGCTTTCGAGCATTATTGCCCAGGCTGAAGGGTTGGCCTCCAACCCGCAGGATATTATTGTCATTGGCGTTTGTGCAGCCGGGGTATTTATTCTTGTCAACTGGCTGGTGAGCTATTCCGGGCCCGCTGCCCTGGCGTTTTGCCCGGTGCGAAGAAACAACATGCCCGTCTACCTGCCCCTGATAGCGATCGGTGTCTGGCTGACCTGTGTCGCCGGGGCAAGCCTGATCATCACCAAAAGTCTCGTCGATGTTCCGGACTGGCTCCAGGAATTCTCCCTGTTCCTTGGCATGACGATCATCGAGCTTGTAATGATCGGCCTTCTGCTATTTATCGCCTGGCACCGTTTTGCCCGGCGGCTTAAGGGCTTTGGTCTTCACATCCGGACGGTCGGCGGGGACATGGTCTTTGCCGTGGTAAATTTCATCGCCGTCTATCCCCTGGTCCTTGTGCTGTTGTGGGCGGTCGTCTGGATCGGCGAGTTCATCGCGGGCCCCGGCTTCGAGATGCAGATCAACGAGGGCCTGACAGCGCTAACCGATTACGACAAGCCCGGGCTAAAGGTGCTCGTAATATTCTTCGCGGTCATCGTGGTGCCGGTCTTCGAGGAGATGCTCTTTCGCGGCTTCCTGCAATCGATGCTCACCGGATTCATCGGCAGGCCCTGGCCGGCGATATTAATAGCCTCTTTCGCCTTCGCCTCGATGCACCCGTGGATGCACCTGCCAGCCCTTTTCGTGCTCTCGATGGCCTTAGGCTACGCCTACGAAAAGAGCGGTTCACTGCTGAGGCCGATATTCATCCACGCCATCTTCAACGCAACCAGTATAACCCTGGCGCTGCTGGCGGAGTGAGACTTGCGGTGTGATATTAAACGGGCGGCAGCCACCGACCCTCCGGCAGCTGCCACCCGACAAAGTTGAATTACTTGTTCTTTAGAGCGGCCTGGGCTGCGGCCAGTCTGGCTATCGGAACGCGGAAGGGCGAACATGACACGTAGTCCATGCCGACCCTGTGGCAGAAATCGATGCTCGAAGGCTCGCCGCCGTGCTCGCCGCAGATACCGATTTTCAGCTTCTTTTTGACGCTCCTGCCAAGCTGGATACCCATCTCGACGAGTTTGCCGACGCCCGTCTGGTCCAGCGCCTGGAACGGATCGACAGCGTAGATTCCGTGCTCGACATATTCGCCGAGGAACTTGCCCGCATCGTCCCGCGAAAAGCCCATCGTCATCTGCGTCAGATCGTTGGTCCCGAAGCTGAAGAACTCCGCCTCGCCGGCGATCTCGTCAGCGGTAAGAGCGGCCCTGGGAACCTCGATCATCGTGCCGACCATAAACTTGATCTTTGCCTTTTTCTCTTTGAAGACCTGTGCGATCTCGTCGAGTATCTCGGTTTTGACGAACTTGAGTTCCTCGACCGACCCGATCAACGGGATCATGATCTCTGGCAGAACGACCTTTCGCAGCTTCTTGACTTTCAGCGCCGCTTCGATGATCGCCCTTGCCTGCATACGATAGATCGCGGGATAAGTAACCGCCAGGCGACATCCGCGATGGCCGAGCATGGGGTTGAATTCGTGGAGCTTTTCCACTTCCTCTTTAACGCGAGCAGGCGAAATCTTCAGACGTCTGGCCATCTCAGCCTGGCTCTTTTTGTCCTGCGGCAGGAACTCGTGCAGAGGCGGATCGAGCAGACGAACGGTTACCGGTAGCCCAGCCATAGCCTTGAAGATGCCGACAAAATCCTTCCGCTGATAGGGCAGCAGCGTCTTGAGTGCGCCCTCGAACTGCTTCTTGACAGTGGCATACTCGGTCTTGATTGCCCGCTCCTCCTTCGCCGTTTCGGCTGAGTAGAGCTTTTCGAGCATGACGTCGTAGTCCTCGGCAGCTAAGATCATCTGCCTGACGGCCCAGATCCGCTCGCCCTCGAAGAACATATGCTCCGTCCGGCACAGCCCGATACCCTCGGCCCCGAACTCACGCGCCCGGACCGCATCGCCGGGCGTATCGGCGTTGGTTCGCACATTGAGCTTGCGGATCTTGTCGCATATCGCCATGAACTTGCCGAAATCGCCGCTGAGTACAGGCTCGACCGTCGGGACCTGGCCTAAAATGACCTGGCCGGCGGACCCGTCGAGGCTGATAAAATCGCCTTCCTTGACGGCGAGCTTGCCGACGGTGAACTTATTCGTCTTGTAGTTGATATTAAGCTCGGCGACGCCGGCGACGCAGCATTTACCCATCCCGCGGGCGACAACGGCTGCGTGGCTGGTCATTCCGCCGCGTGCGGTCAAAATGCCCTCAGCGGCATCCATACCGCCGATATCCTCCGGGCTCGTCTCGATCCGGACCAGGATGACCTTCTTGCCCTTATCCCGCCATTGCTCGGCAAGATCGGCACTGAAGACCACCTGTCCGACCGCTGCACCCGGCGAGGCGGGCAGACCTGTCGCAATGACTTTCCGCGGGGCCTTGGCATCGAAATGCGGATGAAGGAGCCGGTCGATCTGTTCCGGCGTAACGCGGGTCACCGCAGTCTTGGCGGTTATGAGCTTTTCCTTGACCATATCGACGGCGTTCTTGACCGCTGCTGCGGCGGTACGCTTGCCGGTACGAGTCTGGAGGATATAAAGCGTCCTTTCCTGGATGGTGAACTCCATATCCTGCATGTCCTTATAATGCTTCTCCAGCCGGGTCATCATGCCGGTTAGCTCTTTATAGGCCTTGGGCATTACCTTGCTTAGCTTTTTCAGCGGCAGAGGAGTGCGAATCCCGGCGACGACATCTTCGCCCTGGGCGTTCATCAGAAACTCGCCGTAGAATTCCTTCTTGCCGGTACTGGGGTTACGCGTAAAGCAAACGCCCGTGCCGCAGTCGTCGCCCATATTGCCGAAGACCATCGCCTGAACGTTAACGGCTGTGCCTAAGAGGCCGGTGATGTTATTGAGCTGGCGATACTTGATCGCCCTGGGTATGTTCCACGAGTCAAAAACCGCGTTAACGGCGAGTTTTAGCTGATCGGCGCCATCCTGTGGGAACATCCTGCCGACATGCTTTTTGTAGACAGCCTTATACTTGTCGACTACATCCTTGAGTTGGTCGGCGCTGAGTTCGTTATCATTCTGGACCTTGGCCTTCTTCTTGGCGGAGTCGAGAACGTGCTCGAAATACTCATGGTGGCAGCCCATAACAACATCGCCGAACATGTCGATAAATCTGCGATAAATGTCGTAAGCGAACCTGGGATTGTTGGTTCTCTCGATGATCCCAGCGACAACGTCGTCGTTAAGGCCCAGATTCAGGACGGTATCCATCATTCCGGGCATCGAAACGGCTGCACCGCTTCGGACACTGACCAGCAATGGATGCTTCGGGTCGCCTAATTTGGCGCCCATCGCCCTCTCGAGCTTGGCAACGTTTTTCTGGACCTCCTCTTTCAATCCCGCCGGCCACTTGCCTTTTCGCTTGTTATAGTCGGCGCAGACGTTCGTCGAAATCGTAAATCCGGGCGGAACCGGGATCCCCAGAGCCATCATCTCCGCAAGATTGGCCCCTTTGCCGCCGAGAAGTTCCTTCATCTGGGCGTTGCCCTCGGCTTTGCCGTTTCCAAAGAAATATACCCGTTTATTTGCCATTATTCCTGTCTCCTAATTAACCTGTAAACGTTAAATGTACTCAATAACATTATGGAAATTCCAACGGCGCGCAACTATATGACAGAGATTCGGTCCTGTCAACAATTAAACCGTCAAAAGTGGACAAAAAGCTGGAGTCAGGGCAATTTGGCAGGGTTTGGCCATCTAAACGCCGGAACCACCCTTGATGTGGATTGGTATAATGACAGTTTGCCGGTCCGGATTAGTCTCAGCCGAAATCCGCTTAGCTGTTGTTGGTGCCGAGCGAGGCCTTGACCATGCGGCCCTGACAGCGGTCGCAATCGCAGATCCCGATGAGCTTCAGGCATGAAGGACCCAAAAGCGCCTTTGTGTCAGCCAGCTTTGCGCCCTTGGCCTCGACCTGTCGCAGGGCGATCTCCGCAGCCTGCCGGTCACGGGCCCCGGTGGCATCGACGAGTACGGTAACAGCCTTTTTGCGAGCTAAAAGCCCCAATGCCGTCGCCTTAAGTGCCCCTTCGACCGTTGCTCCGATCAATATGAACTCATTTACACGCAGCTCGCTGAGCATCCGGTCGGCCCGGGGCTCCTCGAACGGGTCGATGCAGCGTTTGTGCAGTATGATCTGGTCGTTATGCTGTAATATATCCCGCGGCAGATCGGTGCATCCGTCAGCAGGATAAGCGACATATCTGTTCCGCATCGTGTAGCGAATTTTTTTCTGCCCGTTTGTGCCTGCGATACAGTAATCATAAACGGGATCCGTCCCGTCATAGACCTGTGCGGTCGAGATCATGCGGATATTCTTCAACCTTGCCCACGCGATGACCCTTCTGATATTCGCCAGAACGCGGCGATGATTCCTGATGCAGGCATGGCCCTTCGCTAAGAAGAAATCATTCTGAGTGTCAATATCGACAATGATACGCTTGCGTCTCAGTGTTATGATGGGCCTTATCATTGTCCGCCTTTCTATCGGCTTTTAAGGTTATTCCTGCCATTCCTTAGTTCATACGCCTAAAGGGCAGGACGGTTCTCTTGAGTCCTATCGGAATCAAGGGGCCTTGACTTTAGCTTGCTTCTGGGTAAAAATAGCCTGCCTGGACCCGACCGGGACAGGTCGGTAACCTGTACGATCGGTACGGGTTGGATCGTCAGAAAAGACTATTAAAGATGCGGCTGGCAGGTGAATTGAAATGGCAAATAAACCCTTAAAAGACTACGACAATATCTCACTGAAACCGGAAAACCTCAGCGGGCAGCTTGATTTCGACGATATTTTCGGACGTTCCGCCCCCCTTCACATCGAAATCGGCTCCGGTAAGGGCACTTTTCTCTTGGCACAGGCCCAGGATCAGCCTCAAGTCAATTTTCTCGGCATCGAGTGGGCCAACAAATATTTTCGCCTGGCTGTGGATCGAATCGGGAGGTGGCAATTGACCAACGTCCGAATAATCCGGGCCAATGCAAGCCAATTCTTCGCCGAACATGTCGGCGATGGGGCGGTCAGTTGCCTGCATATCTACTTTCCCGACCCCTGGCCGAAGAAACGCCACCACAAGAGGCGCCTTATCCAGGCGGTCAATATCGAGCAGTTCATCCGATGCCTCAAGTCAGGCGGGATCATAAATATTGCCACCGACCACGCCGGCTACTTCGAGCAGATAAGCGAGGTCATCGCCAGGGAGATCGCCGCCAGCCAGCTCGAGCCAGCGGAGTTTATCAGAACCGCGGGAGCCGACAAAGGAGAGATCGCTGGAACAAACTTCGAACGCAAATATATAACCGATGGCCGCGAGATATACACCATCGCCGCTGGGAAAGCGTAAAAGACCCCCTCGATAATCACGCAAGCGCCCTTCGCCATGCGGTGGTATAATTGCCGATTGGGGACTGGTCGTGATGGCAACAAGAGGCGGATAGTCGTAAATTGTAGTTTTGAGTATGCCTGACTGTAAAACAAGATGATTGAGTTTTTTTATTGTTGACCTTGGGCAAAGGAGATGTACAATAGAGTTGAGACCTCTGGAAAACTATGACATCCTTGCTATGGTCGTTGTTTTTGGAACAAAAACAAACTTGGCAGTGGAACACCCTGTTTTTCAGGGAACCCAGTTGTATATAGCTGAACGATAAACTGTCAAAAAAACCTTTTTGGATGATACATTATGTAGACTTTTTGGAGTATGACTGGTTAAATGACGGAAAGGAGTTTCTGATATGACTGAAACATGTTTTCGTAAGCGTCGTTTGTCCTTGTCATGGAGCTTGTCGCTCTTGGTCGTTACTCTCTCTGCTGTTTCAATTTCAATGTTTTTTATTGGTTGTGGTCGCAATGAGCCGGTTTCTGAAGAAGAAACCCACGAGAGCACTTCAGGAGAGTCCGAAACAACCGCCGAGCCGGCAATCATTATAGCGGTTCATCCCTATGCTTCGCCAGTTGAGCTGGTGAGGAATTTCACTCCATTGCTTGAGTACCTGCGTGAGCATACGGGCAAGAGGTTTAGTCTGGTCATCTCTCAAAGCTATGAAACTCATATCGCACGTGTTGGCGCTAATGAAGTGGATATTGCGCTTATAGGGCCGGTTTCCTATGTGGCGATATCTGAGCAATTCGGGGGAAAAAGACTCTTATGCTGTTTCGAGGTGAACGGCTCACCTGATTTCCAAGGATATATCATTGCCAGGAAAGACTCTCCGGCAACCAGCCTGGCAGATCTTCAAGGTAAGAGTTTCGCATCAAGCAGCAGGAAATCGACGATGAGTTATGTCGTTCCTCGCTACATGTTCATTGAAGCCGGCGTACCGTTTCCCGATGCGCAATTGCGAATCGTGGGTAGCCACAATAACGTCTGCCTGAACATATTGGCTGGCGATGTTTACGCCGGTGGCGTCAGAGAAAAGGCGTATCAGAAATACAAGGATCGCAATTTGAAGGTCATAGCTATTTCACCTAAAGTGACGGCGCATTCTTTTGTTGCTACTGACAGACTGGATGACGAAACATATGCTCAGATAAAACAAGTGATGATGAATATCAAAAGCAAGGAAGAAATAGAGATGCTCCTAAAGCCAATTAAGTCTACGATGACCGGATTGACGGCTGTCACAGACAAGGACTATGACAAGGTAAGGACTATGATGGCAGTTGTCAGCGAAGATGAAAGACGCCTGACTGAAGAAGGGAAACAGGTAAAATGAAACGTGTATTCTATGCTTTTGCCATTTTTATTTTCATATCCTTTATGATGATTGGCTATGTCCTCAATTATCTGACTCACTCGTCTCTGCATCAAGCCATAGAGGTCAAGGTCAAACGTGATCTTGGAATATTAGCGACCATTACTCAAGGGGCATTGGCCAACAATGATTATGAACGTGTTGAAGAGCAGGTGTTTTTATGGGGAGAATTGGAACCGAATATAGCTTTCTTTAATGTCATACTCGATGGTGATATTGAAATAGTTAAATTTGCCCGCGAAATTCAGACTTCAAATACTTTACATCTTACCCAGACTATACCCTTGCCCAGTGGGCGAATTGTCACCTTTTCAATTGAATATGACTTGTCGGCACATGACAAAAAGGCTACTGTTATTGCTTTTATTTTTCCATCTATGAGCTGTTGAATAGCAGTAGTTTTTATCTATTAGCTTTGGAGGATACTGGAGAACCTGGCATTTATTCCGCTGAATCGTGAAATTGTTGAACGCAAGCGAGCCGAGGAGGAACGCGAAAAGCTGCTGAAAACTTTGGTAGTCAAGAATAAGGAGCTTCAGAGCATTGTTTATGTCGCTTCGCATGACTTAAGGAGCCCGCTTGTAAATATTGACGGTTTCAGCGGAGAGTTGGCTAAGGCGTACCGGCAGCTAAGAGAGATGCTCGATAATGAATCTATCGACGACGATCTGAAGCGAAAGCTGCTGGAGCTGTTGGATGAGAACGTCCCGGAATCCATAAGGTTCGTCAAGGCAGGTACCGCTAAAATGTCAAACCTTATTGATGGCCTGCTGCAGGTCTCACGCGTAGGTGGCGCACGAGTAAAGATCAAGCCGCTTGACATGAACAAGATGATGGATGATATTCGTCAGTCCATGGAGTTTCAGTTCAAAGATACCGGCGCAGAGATAATAATCGACGATCTTCCCGGTTGCCTTGGTGACGCAAGCCAAATCAAGCAGCTTTGCTCAAATCTTGTTGGTAATGCGATTAAATATCTTGACCCGAAAAGAAAAGGAAAGATACATATCACCGGAAGAGTTGAGAACTCACAAAGCATTTACTGCATTGAAGACAATGGTATCGGCATAAACCCGGCTTATCAGTCAAAGATATTTGAAATGTTCCACAGGCTAAACCCCGATGATTCTGCTGGCGGTGAGGGCATTGGCCTCACTATCGTTACACGCATACTCCACCGCAACAATGGTACTATCCGGGTAGAATCTGAACAAGGAAAAGGAAGCAAATTCTTTGTGTCACTGCCGACGGCAAAAGCATAAAGAAATATTTTGCGCAGGTATAATATGGATCAGGATATAGTAATTCTTATAGCAGAGGATAACAGAGGTCATTTCGTTCTCGCCCGGAATTACCTTCGCAAAGCCGGTATCGACAACGAGATCATCTGGTTTACGGACGGTCAGCAGGCCCTGGATTTTTTCTGCGACCGAAATGATCAGCATCAGCGGCTCGATGATCGCAGGTACATCCTCCTTCTCGACATCCGCATGCCTAAGGTCAGCGGCCTTGAGCTTCTGGACTGGATCAGGGCGTCCGGCAATGGCTTTAAGGGCACCCCTGTCATAATTGTATCAACCTCGGATGCCCCTCAATCTGTCAAGCGGTGCATGGAACTTGGCTGTGTCGCGTATATAGTCAAGCCTTTCCACAGAGACGAGTCTCTCATGGAGGCGGTTAATAACGCCTGTCTCGCTGTCTGACCGCTTTATGCTTAGCGGGATATTTGTCATGCCGGGCAGGTAAAGGTCAATATTCCTTGAAGTTTTTCATCCATTCGGGCCACTGACCCGGCCATCCGCTGGTATCAAATTCCTTATGCCACTTGAGCTTCCACAATTGCTTCAGACCGATCCGCTTAACCGACAAGTCGAGGAATACGGCATTGATCGCCTGACGATGGCGGTCCAGACAGAAGTGCCGCATCTCCCCCTTGGGCCCGACCCACTCACCGTTAGACTGCGGCGGCTCACTACGGATCGGATCTTCGGTATACATCGGGCCGCC
>DAOVVQ010000084.1 GCA_030637065.1 Planctomycetota bacterium | reverse complement strand
GGGCTCGAGAATATATCCGACCCTGCCAGGGCCTCTGTTCTTGCCGACAAGTCGCTGAAAAAGGCGCTGGAGTTCTCGGAGAAGCTGGCGATAAAACACGCCGAGCAGTTCGTCGCGCTGAGATGCAAAAAGAGGACCTTGGGTCGCCACAGCCTGGGTTGCCGCATAGATCCGGACATGATCGAAAATGAAAAGTACCGCAAGAGATTGCTGGAGATGTTCGGTTTTGTCACGATTCCGGTCAACTGGTCCGAGATCGAGCCGAGCAGGGGAGAGTACGATTTTTCGTCGATCGATCGCTGCATTGACAATCTCGGCGGGCGAAGAGTGGCGATCTGTGCCGGTCCGCTGTTGTGTTTTGCTCCGGGCTTTGTGCCGCAATGGCTTCCGAAGGGGAAAGGTGAATTCGAGAAGATCCGCGAGCGTGCGTACGAGTTTGTTTCGCAGATCGTCACGAGGTACTCGAGGTATATACACGCATGGCGGGTGATAAGCGGGATGAACGCCTGCAACGATTTCGGTTTCGAGCAGATAATCGAGATGACGCGGACGGCCTGTCTGGCAGCCAGGAGCGCCGACGTCAAGTCACGGAAGATCATCGAGATATCTTCTCCGTGGGGCGAGTACTATGCCCACAACCGCCAGACAATCCCGCCGCTGATCTATGCCGACATGATAATCCAGAGCGGCATTAATTTTGACGCTTTTGCCCTGCAGTTTTCGTTCGGAAAGGACGAGCCGGGCAAGCATTTGCGTGATATGATGCAGATCTCGATGTTGCTGGATTACTTTGCTCCGGTCAACAAGCCGGTTCACATTACATCTGTCGCCGTCCCCAGCCGTACAGGTTCGCCCGACGACGGCAATCGCACCGGGTTCTGGCACAAGCCGTGGGACCAGAATATTCAAAGCCAGTGGATCGAGCAATTCTATAAGATCGCGCTGGGCAGGCCTTTTGTTAATTCGATTACATACAGCAATCTGGCCGATACCAGCGGCAGTGAGATACCCGACAGCGGGCTGCTTAATAAGGACCTCTCGCCGAAGAAGGCTTTTCTGGTCCTGGCGAGATTGCAGAAACTGATCCTGAAACGTTAGTCCCGGCGGCGACAGCGGGGCAATTTCGACGGAGATATTATGGCCCGGCGCTTCTGGCAGGAAACCGAATCGGAGGAGCAGGCGAGAACGCAAACTCATGCGTTTTTTGTTGCCGGGATTTTTTGCTGTCTGCTTTCGCTGTCTTATTGGCTTGCGTGCCTTTCCGGGCCCGGCTATGCCGGCGATATTGCCGCCGATGACAGGATAAACCCGAACACCGCTACTATTGGCAGTCTGGTTCGGCTGCCCGGTATTGGACCCAAACGGGCGGCGGATGTCGTCGAGTATCGCCAGAGTGTCCCAGCGGGAAATATTGCATTTGAAAGACCCGGGGACCTGGAAGAGATCAAGGGAATCGGGGAAAAGACCGTCGAGAGTATCGGGCCGTATCTGACGTTCGAGCCCTGATCGACGCAACTGGCGTGAAAACAGAATTGTTGTATAGATCATAAAGAGGATAAGAAAGCGAAAATGGCTGATTGGGAGATCAAGAGAACGCTCGGGCAGTGTTACGGCAGCGGCGAGGAGTTTAAGGTTGGCGAGGAATATTTTGCCGCCCTTGTCGATACGGACGAAGGCTTCGAGCGGAGAGATTATAGTGTGGCCTGCTGGCAGGAGCAAAAACCGGAGACGTATTGCTACTGGAAGACGAAGATGCCCGACTCCGAGAAGAAGCGGAATCTTTTCGTCGACGACGATATGCTGATGACCTTTTTCGAGAGGCTTGGCAGCGAGACGCGGCAGGAAAAACTCGATTTTCGCTTTGTACTTGCCCTGATACTGATGAGGAAGCGGATCCTCAAGTACGATTCCAGCAAAACCGATAACGGTGCGGAGGTGTGGACCCTCCGTGTAACCGGCGAGAAACGAATGGTCGAAGTCGCCAACCCGCACCTCGACGAAGAACGGATCGAGCAACTGTCCACGCAGATCGGCCAGGTCCTCCAGATGGATATGTAACCTATGCGTTTATTTTTCAGCCGAAATCTTCTGGCGAGTGTGTTTACCCTTGCGGCGGGTCTTTGTCCGCTGTTTACGGGTTGCGCGGGGCCGCCGAAGGTCGAGATTGCCCGGAAATGTCCCGGAAAAGGCGATGTTGCTTTGGCCGTTGCCGCCCTTGCCGATGGCCGCGAGAGATTAAAGCCGATGAGGGCGTCGGGCAAGTGCGTACTGAAATTCAGCGACAGCAAGGGTAAATCGCATACCGAGCGGCTCGATATTCAGCTTAGAACATATCCGCCTGACAGGATATTTTTTACGGGCTCGACGCTGTTGGGCGAAGCCGTCCGGCTGGGGACGAACAGTGAAGAGTTCTGGCTTATGATGAAGCCCAAGGAGATAAGCGCCTACTGGTGGGGCCGCCGGGAATATGCAGGCTCGTCCGGTCACCCGCTCTGGCTGAATCCCGATGCGCTTCTGGAGGCGATCGGCGTGGTCAAAATAGGCGTGGGCTGGACCATTGCCAATCGGGACGGCCTCGATGTCCTGACAAAGCGCGATCTGTCGGGGGCGGTTGTCAAGAAGATATTTGTCGGCTGTTGCGACTATCGTGTCCGCAGGATCGAATATTATGATGCCGATGGTAATGCCGATGTTGTCGTGGAGCTGAACGATTATACCGATACGGACGATGTTACGGCGGCGAAAAGGATCACGATCACCTCGGGCGAGGGCGATAACCCCGCTACCACCGATATTACATTGGCGTCAGTAAGGGTATTTGAGCCGACAGACGCCAAACTCAAGGGCCTGTTCACACACCCGGAGCCAAAGGGTATTAAAAACATATTCGAGCTGAACGAAAACGGCCGCTTTGTTCGGCAGTAGGGACGCAAGGGCCGATCAGACCAATTCCAAATAAAAAAAACGCACCAGTTCGCAGCAAGGGTGGCAGCGTGTTTGCTCAGCAAACCGATGGGCGTATGCACAATCGGCGCCCACCATCGGTTTGCCTTCGCCAAACACGCTGCCACCCATCGCAGGGGTTTGCGTGAATTGGCAAACACCCTTTTGCAAGCAAAAGGGTGCCACTCTGCACGGGCAGCTTACAGAACCGCATGGGTAACAAGTTACCCATCCTACGCGCTGCCTGTTTTGTCATTCCAAACTTGATTTGGAATCCACTCTTTCTTTGTCACTTTCCTGGATTCGGCGCTTTCGCAGGAATGACAATTGCTTACGTTATTTGCTTATGGGCTAACAGGTTTGAGATGGCTTCTATGGTTTGTTTTGTTGCGCCTTGGTTTTGTTTTATTACTTTGGCTCCGTTTTCTGCGGTGGTTTTTGCGAAATTGGTGTCTGTCAGGCATTTTCTTATGGTCTCGCATAGTGCCGGTCCGTCTTCGACCTCGATGGCTCCTTTGCCTGCGAGCAGGACGTCTACGGTCTGCTTGAAATTGAATGTATGCGGGCCGAAGATCGTACACTTTCCCATTGCCGTCGGCTCCATCATATCCGAGCCGCCCATTGGCGTTAAGGTGCGTCCGACGAAGACTATCGTTGCCAGCGAGTAAAACTTTTTCAGATCGCCCATCGTATCGCCGAGGATGACCTCCGGTCGGCCCTGGACTTTGCGATCTCCCGACAGGACGCCGCTGTAGCGGGCGAAGTTAAAGCCCGACTGCTCGATGAGTGCGGCGGTCTCGTCGAACCTTTCCGGCTTTCGCGGAATTATCGCGACGCGAAGGTCTGCAAAACGCTGGTCTTTCTTTAGCTCGGCGAATACCTCCAACACGATCTTTTCCTCGCCCGGGCCGGTTCCGCCGGCTATCCACAGCGGCTCATCGCCGATATTAAGCCGAGCGGCAAGCTCATCGGCGCCGGGGACGATGTCGCCAACGTCGGCTGTGTCGTATTTCAGGGAGTTGGTGACTTTTACGCGGTCCGCTGGGCAGCCAAGCCTTATGAAACGCCCGGCATACTCCTGCGTCTGGGCGAGTACGAGCGAGACCTTTGCGAACATCCGTCTGGCCAGGGGCCGTATCAGCCGGTACAGCGGATAGCTCTTGTCGCTTAGCCGACCGTTGACCACGACTACCGGTATGTTCCTGTCTTTCGCGATGCGGGCGAGATTGGGCCAGACCTCAAGCTCCATCAGCAGGCATATATCGGGCCTGAGATTGTCAAACGCCCGGCCCATCACGAATGACAGGTCGAAGGGGAAATAGAATACGGCCAGGTCGTCGCCGTAAATCTCATGAGCGCGGGCAAGGCCGGTGTCGGTAGTTGCGCTGATGACGATCTCATGGTCGCCGAAGGCCTGTGCCAGACCGGCTACCAGCGTCTTGGTAGAGTTGACCTCGCCGACGCTGACCGCATGGATCCAGATGCACTTTTTGGCTGGGCTTTGCCTGCTGACCTTGCCGAGACGCTGACCCCACCCAGCCAGATAACGCTGGCGGCGGACCATCCGATAGACCACCTTGGGGCTTATCAGGACAATTGCCAACAGATATAAACAGTCTATTATAAATCTCATTGGATTCTTTCAGGATAATTTTAGCTAATAATCATAGGCCCGAGCCCGGCGAATGTCAAACAGTTAGCCAAATCCAGCCGCCCCAGCCGCCCCGCTGGGAGCCCGCTGGGGGCAAATCAGGGGATATTAGCCGGCTGGGGCGAGCAAAGACTTGACTCTGCGGCGATCTTGCTGTAATAATAGGTATAGTAGCGTTTTCATCCCCGTAGCTCAATTGGATAGAGCGTTGGCCTCCGAAGCCAAAGGTTGTGCGTTCGAATCGCACCGGGGATATTTACGTAAGTCGTTTATTGCAAATGGTTTGCCGCTCCAGATAGTGCCGGGTGGTTGCGGGCGGCTGGGGCGATTTGGGGGAAAATGCGGAAGAATACACTTGAAAACCGCTGTTAGAGGCGTTATATTGCTGTCGTTGTGTTTTAAGTGCGGGATGATATTACAGGGAATTTGGATTTATGGCGATAGTCGTACAAAAATTTGGCGGCACATCGGTTGCCGATGCCGAGAAGATCCGGCGGGCGGCTATGCGTGCCATCTCAGCTCAAAAGGCCGGCAATCAGGTGGTGGTCGTTGCCAGTGCCCGCGGCAAGCAGACCGACCAGCTCGTTACCGATGCGATCGAGCTTAATCCCGACCCTCCCAGACGTGAGATGGATATGCTGCTGAGTACCGGCGAGCAGCAGACGGTTTCGCTGATGGCGATGGCGATGGACGCGATGGGGTATAAGGCGATAAGCTTTACCGGCTCGCAGATCCGGATGGTTACCGACGCAGCGCATACCAAGGCGCGGATCCAGAGTATCGGCGCCGAGCGGATCACCAAGAAGCTTGACGACGGTTTCATAGTCATCGTCGCCGGTTTTCAGGGTATGGACGAGGACGGCAATATTACGACCCTGGGCCGCGGCGGCTCCGATACCAGTGCTGTTGCGCTTGCGGCGGCTTTGGAGGCGGAGGTTTGCGAGATATATACCGACGTCGACGGGATCTACACCACGGACCCGCGTAAATATCCTGATGCCGTCAGGATGGACCAGATCAGCTACGATGAGATGCTCGAGCTGGCCAGCCTCGGAGCAGGTGTCATGCACGGCAGAGCGGTCGAGTTCGGCAAGAAGTATAATGTGCCGATCCATGTACGCAGCAGTATGAAAGAAATGAGCGGAACGATAATTACTCATGAGGTGCCTCAAATGGAAGGAATACTGGTTTCGGGAGCAACGATCCAGAAGAATCTTGCCAAGATCGGTTTGGTCGGCGTCGATAACAGGCCCGGTAACGCGGCGAGGATATTTTCTCATCTTGCCGGTTCGCAGGTGATCGTCAACGATATCATCCAGACCGAGGTCAGCGAGCAGAAGGCGAACGTTTCGTTTACGATAGGGCGAGACGACCTTGACGGCGCCAAAAAGGCCATCGAGGAGATTCGCTCGCAGATCCACTGCGAGTCGGTTTTTGTTCGCGAGGATATCGCCGAGGTTTCGGTGGTCGGCGTCGGGATGCGTTCGCATTATGGTGTGGCGGATAAGATGTTCCAGGCCCTTGCCGAGGCCAAGGTGAATATCGATTCGATCACGACCAGCGAGATCAGGATCAGTTGCGTAGTCGATATCGATCACGGCGAAAAGGCCCTGACGGCCGTTTGCGATGCCTTCGAGCTGAATAAGCCCGCTGACGAGCGCAGCTAACGACCCCGCGCTAAAGTCGGGGCGGTTGACGCGATGCAGGTAGCCGGGCTAAAGTAGACTGATGGGGCGATAAAGCGGGCTGTGCGCGGTGGTTGGTTTTTCATTTTTGGATGAAGGGGCGGTTTTGGCTGGTGCCGGGAAAAAACGCTATGCGATGAGCCGGCGGCGACTCAATACGATCTGGGTTGTGTGTATTCTGCTGGCAACTGTAGTTGTATTGGTCGACCGGCGAGCGGGACGGAGCCGTCGCCAGTGGACAGAGCAGTGGGGCAGCAAGGCCGGTGACGCGGCGAAATATCATCTCAAAACCTTCACAGCCGTATATATCGTCGACGGCGACACTCTGGATATCGATATAGCCGACGGCGAGTATGACCGTACGCGGGTGCGGCTTTTGGGGGTCGATACGCCGGAGACGGTCGACGATCGGGTTGGGCCTATGTATTTCGGCGAAGAGGCGACGCAGCTTGCGCGAGAGCTTGCGCTGGATAAAGAGGTCACGGTGATAATCGACCCTATCGGAGACGTGCGGGACCGCTACGGGCGGCTTTTGGCATACCTGAGATTGCCCGACGGGACGACATTGAACGAGCAGCTTGTGCGGACGGGCCGCGGATATGCGGATCTGCGATTTACACACAGCGAATTCGACAAATATGTCCGATTACAGGAAGAGGCAGTAAGCAACCGAACCGGGCTCTGGGATAAGGTAACAAAGGACCAAATGCCCGGCTGGCTCCAACGGGAGAGGCCGGGAATACTTAGCCTGCGCGACAGGTAGCCCCAGCGGCGGCGAGGCTTCGCGAATATCGAATATCCAATGGAAAATTTTTACACTATCGAGAATTGGCCTGCTGCGGGACTATGATAGCTAATCTGTCTGTGATCTCGCGGAGCCCTCTCCCTTGATACGCTAACTCCTGTCATATCAGAGTGTTACAATGAAACGACGAAAAACATGTCAAGAAAAACAAACACAATCAAACCCAATTTCCGCCGCCGTTTTGACTTTTTGGTCATTAAATTTTAGTGCTTGTTTGGGGTTTAGGGGTTAAAATTCAAGGTTTGCCAAACGCAGGGTGCGATATTTCGCACCAATATCGACAGGCCATTGTCCAGATGGGAAGGATTATTTTTGTATGATACGTAAACTACAGATATCCCCAATCGTAGTGATCTTTCTTGCTATTACATCAATTGCATTTTCTGAACCTGACATCTCTATTCTATGGGAAAAGGATATCGCTCAGGTTGGTCGGGCGATAAAGCCATATACCATAAAAGTCGTTGAGGATAAGAGCATTGTCCGTGTAATAGCAGTTTCTTATATACGCCAAACAAAGGAGAGCCCAAAGAATAAAGCCCCCAAACTCATTGAATACAGATTTAATTATAAAGACGATACAGCTGAATTAAAAACCCTTCTGTCAATGGACGAGGGAGATATTACTATTACTTTGCCGCAAGGCGGAATAAAGAATTCACGATTGATTGACAATACTATTGTAATGATTCGTAACCAATACAAATCTTTTAATTTTCAGGAATTGACTATAGGCAGTGACTGGCAGGTTAAAACCAGAGAAATTCCCGGCCTAACCAGAGGCAGTGTTTCAACACATGGAGCATGTAGAAACAAAAATGGAGATGTATTCCTCTGTGGTAACAGCGGCTATATAAGAAAAGTTAAAGGTGATGGGATTGTGGCTTGGGATACAAATTATAAATCTGATAAGGGAGAAGATGGCATTTTTGGCGTAGCCTTTTCAGAAACAGAACAGATGCTTGTGGCGTTTGGTTTTTCTTTTGAGCCGGATACTCAATTTACGACAAAGGATTCGAGCCTGTGGCTGGCTAACCTTGATTCGGAGGGCAATATCAAAGCCAAAACTGAATTTGAAGGTATTGTTAATTTCGGCAAGCGACCTTCATATTGCCTAAGCAAATCAGACAATCCGATCGTCATATACGACAATAACGCAGAAGTAAAAAATTGCAAAATATATGTATCAAAATTCTCGAAAGATCTAAATACAAAAACCTGGACAACACTTCTTTTCGAGAAAAAAGATACGATGCTATTATCAACGATTTTAACACCCTTTGAGGATGGCCGTACTCTATCTAGTTTTATTAGTATGACAGGCAGGATCATTAATTTACATTTCTATATACTGGATAAAAATGGCAGTGTCGTCAATCAGAGCATTCTTGAAAATATAATGTTTGCTGAATATACAGTTGCTGTTCTCAAAGATAGGATATTTCTTGTGACCGATGAACGCAGGTACGATGAAAACAAAGATGAAATCACTGACTTCGCCAAACTTACCTGTTTCAAAATAAGCCCTTGCGAAATGGAATAGAGAAAGAGGGAAGGTGTCAGAACTTTTTTTGCCCTCAAAAAATCCGCGAAATCCGTGGTTAATTAAAAAAAAATTCCCTTGACACGAAACAGTCCCTGCTGTATTATGCACATCTAACAACAACAAAATACTAAATTACAAAGGCAGCAAATCATGACAACAGAAAAAACGCCCGAATATCAACGGCCCCAGCCCGATCCATCCACCCCTGTTTGGCGAAACAAACCCAATCTTAACATTTCCTTAATATCGTTAACCCTGTAACAAAAAGGACTTACAAAGAATTGAGCAAAAACACGCCAAAAAAAACAAACCCAATCAAACCCAATTTCGAAGTAACATAAACCTTGGAAACAACCGGAAACCTTGAATGTTTACATAGATTTTTGAATTTTGATTTGTCATTTTGCATTTTGCTTCTTAATCTTTGATTTTACCGTAGCCCTGTAGGCCGCGATTTTCGTACCAATGAACCAGACAATATTATAAACGAGTAGAGAGTTTACGAATATGTGGCAGCAGATACAGGCGAATAAGCGTAATTCTATTATTTTGTTGGCGGCTATGGCAGTTTGCCTTATGGCGGTCGGGTTTGCTATCGGTCTGGGCTTTTTTGGTGCTGATGGCGGCTTTATCGGCGTGATCATCGCGACCGTTATCTGGCTGGTGCTTATGATCGTCAGCTTTTCGAGCGGCGACCAGATACTTCTTGCCGCCAGCAAGGCGACGCCGGTAACGCACGACGTTCATCCGCAGCTCTTTAACGTCGTCGAGGAGATGACCATCGCCGCCAGCCTGCCGAAAATGCCGAAAATCTACATCATCAACGACGCCGCTCCGAATGCCTTTGCCACGGGTCGAAGCCCCGAAACCGCATCCGTAGCGGTCACAGCGGGCCTCTTAGCCAGTCTCAACCGCGATGAGCTTCAGGGCGTCATTGCACATGAGGTCAGCCACATCATTCACCGCGACATACTGTTCGTCACCCTTGCCGGGATCATGTTAGGCAGCATCGTCCTGCTCTCACAGATCTTTCTGCGGGGGATGTTCTACCGCTCGATGATGGGCTCGCGAAACCGGAGGTATTCATCGGGCGGAGGCGGCGGCGGTCAGGCACAGATAATTTTCATGGTAATTGCGCTGATTTGCGCGATTTTGGCGCCGATCTTCGCAAATATACTCTATTTTGCACTATCTCGGCGCCGCGAATATTTAGCTGACGCAGGTGCGGTCCGCCTGACGCGCTATCCGGAGGGCCTGGCCAGCGCCCTCGAGAAGATATCCTCCAGCAGCGTAAAACTCGCCACAGCCAACAAGGTAACCGCCCCGATGTACATCTCGAACCCGCTTAAGGGCAAAAAGGGCGTAAACCTCTTCGGCACCCACCCCCCGATCGACAAGCGGATACGGATATTGCGAACAATGTCCCGCGGGGCGTCCTTTAAGGATTATTCCGACTCCTACAGCCAGACGGTCGGCGGCAAAGCAGTAATGCCCGCCGCGGCGCTGAAAGAAGACCAAAACGTCGAGATCCGTCCAGCCTCCTCGAAGGGCCGCCAGGCGATGAGCAAAAACAAACAGACGCGCCAGTTAGGCGATATCATGCGAATGGTCAACGGATTCGCCTTCTTAAACTGTGCCTGCGGCCTGAAAATGAAGATTCCCCCGAACTTCAAAGCGGCAAAGATCGCCTGTCCACGCTGCGGGCGAGAGTCATCGATCAGCGACAAAGGGTAATGGGCCCTCTTAATTCCTGTCGGTTCCGGGAGCCGGCATAACAACAGAGGCTAAAGCGGAGCGGAAGGAAGTATCGGAACATGATAAAACCCAACATGCGACTTTTAGCTATATTGATAGTTGCCGGTATGTTGCGGGTCTTCTATGCCGCGGACCTTCCGCTCGTTGGCGATGAAGTCGGGGTAGGGCTGCTGCAGGCGAGCGGTCAGGCTGTCGGGTATAAAAACAGGCTGGGGCTGGAAGCCGCCCCACTGGCTGAAATTACGGACTTTGTGAGTTATTCGCCTCAGTTCGGTCCCCTTGACGTGCTGAAATCCCTGAGACATGCGGGTATGCATCCGCCGGCTTATTATCTGGTACTGCATTACGTGCTCAAATATGTTGGCAACGACGCGTTTATTCTCCGGCTTGGCTCGATTTTGGCATCGCTGCTTTCGGTGGTCGTCATGTATCGGTTCGGCAAGGAGGTCTGCAACGAAAGCGTGGGGTATTACAGCGCACTATTTCTCGGCATCTCCGCTTACGGCGTTTTTTACGGCTCTATTGTCAGGCCCTATCCGCTGATCATGCTCATATCGCTGGTGTCGACTTTTCAGGCCTGGAAATTGAGTACTGCCGGCGGCCTGCACCCGGCGAACAAAAAATTAATACTGTACGCGGTCGTCGTTTTGTTGGGCCTGTATACGATCTATCATTTTCTGTTTGTCTTCGCCTTCCAGATAGCTTTTCTGGTGATGAGTAATTTGCGAAACAAGAAGGCCCTGCTTACGATCGGTGCTGTGCTGTCTGTTGTGTTTGTTCTCTATCTGCCGTGGCTGCCGTCGCTGTCGGAGCAGTTGAAGGTGGTAAGGGGCGGCACCTACTATTTTCACGGCGAGTTCACGTTCGCATCGCTTGCCGAGTCCGTTCTTTCTCTCAGTTTTCTGAAATATCTCCCCACCCAGCCGCGGTCCGTGATAAAACTCCTTATTGCCGGATCAGCGTATATGCTGATCCTGGCGGGGTCGTACTGCTTGCTGAAAGTACCGAAGAAGCGTGCCATCGTTATGTCGTTGGCGATTTACGTTTTATGCGGCTGGTTAGCGGACAGGTTGATGCATACCGAGACACTTGCCGTCGAAATGCTGCTGTTTTTCCTGGTGCCGATGTCGCTGTTTTTGTTAGCAGCCGGAATGAGTCTTTTGCCCTCGCGTTATCACATAAGGACGCTGTTCCTGGCAGCGTGCTGTGCTGTAATGCTGATCAATTCGATATTCGTATGCCGCCACAAACCCGTCTTCTCCGGTCCGAGGTACCTGAATCTTTTCAGTGACACGATCAGCAGTTCGGTTCGTGACCGGGACAAGGCCCTTGTGATCATCAATACCACGTGGAGGAGACACCTGTTTTCTTTCGCCCATGCGGTCGATTCGGATGTGGACATTCGGTCGGACGTGGACATTCAGATCGTTCTTCCCAGCGGAGGACTTTCACAAGCCCCGGATATAGCCGATCTGGAGAGCTACGACCTGGTTTTTATTGCGAATTGCCGCTCCTCTGGTTCGCTCTTTTCGTCCTTTTCGCCCGAGGATATCGGAGTTATTTCCGACTATCTGTCAAGTCACGATTTCAGGATGGCGTTTCCGGCGGTGGCGTACGAAGGCGATGGAAGTTCGTTAACGGTTTTCCGAAGGGGATCGGACTTGTTGTAGATTTGCGGACTGGTATAAGTCTTGTAGGATGGGTAACTTTGTTACCCATGCTGACGGAGGAGCTTACGGAACCGCATGGGTAACAAGTTACCCATCCTACGGGCTGACGCATTTTTTTATGGGATCGGTATAAAGGAGAAGGCGAGACAGTATTTCTTGAAGCGGCATGGGGCGGGATCTTTAGCGCATTACCCAGTTCTTGTCCTTAAAGGCCAGGTTTGCCTTTGCCCGAAGTGCCGGGTCGGTTCCGATGCCGTATTCCAGGGCGAGCGTCTTTCGCAGGTAGACTTTTTGCGGGTTGCCCTGATCGTCGATCTCGATCGGGTGGTCGACGGCGACGGTTTCATTGCTCAGACCGGCGATAAACAGCGTGATATCCTTGGCCTTCGGGTCGAAATCGGGCCAGATAATGGCGATATCCTTTGAGTTGTCGCGGCCCTGGAGGATCCTGTTGTCGACATAATCCAGCGATTCGAGGAAGGGGTATCTGCCCTGATGGCGAAGTTTGATCTGGTCAAAAACGACCTGCCTCGTATCCTTGCCAGCGGGTATTATCTGAAAAGTATCGGTCACCAGCTCGCAAACGGGGTAAATAGCGGCATCTGCCGTGGTGGAATTGTTGGTCAGGGTGAGGATTATGTACCAGAATCGCTTCGGGGCCTGGCCCTGGTCCTCGCCGGGGATATTGAGGTTGATCTGCATCGGCTGACTGTAGTCAACTTCGACCGTCCAGTCGCCGCGAGCCG